>JANPDC010000068.1:0-131975 GCA_031431275.1 Bacteroidota bacterium | reverse complement strand
ATTACCACTTGGGTCAGTAAATCGCAAGGGGTTATTTACACAATATCCATATTTGTTATAATTTTGCGTGTTGCTTGGATCTTGCAAAATACTATCTGCTTGTAAAAATCGATGCAACTTGGCATCATACAAACGTGCATTCATATTAATGAGTCCCACACTCTGCAAATGCTCGTGTCCCGTGTAACCTCTGTCAAAGAACATCATTTTGGCAAGGGCAACGCCTGCGCCGTTTTGTACTGCCAACACATTTCCCCAGGGGTCAAACAATCGTTTTTCAACCACTGCACCTGTGGCGTTTGTTATGGCTAAGATACTACTTTGGTTGTCACGGTGCAAATAAAAATAACTCGGCGCAGCACTGTTCACACTTTTCCAAACAATGGGTGCGCTGTAGGCATCGCCTCCTACAAAAGCCAAGATTTCTACACTGGCTGGACTTAATCTTGTTGCAGGAGTACATGTTATTTCCATAGAACCATCGGCACTGTAATAACGACTATTTACACCCACGGAAGTGCCAAAAAGATCTGTAAAAAACATTGATTGCCTTTGCTCCATCGCATTGTAACCAAATCGAATGTTTTTGTTTCCTTCTTTAATTTCGATTGGTCGTTTGAACGCATTGTAACTTATTTCTTGCAAGGGTCTAGCGGTATAGTAGGCTTCAGCTTGAGGCAACATCAACACCGTGGTGTTTTGATAGGGATGTGCCGAGGCATCGGTATAAAAATATTGTCCGTTGCTGTTGTCGGTGATGCGTCCCCGCACATCGTAGTTTTGTGCTTCGATATTGACATTCGAAATTTTCACATTGTCAACCGTGAACACCGCAGATTGAACTGGTGTTCCTCCTCCTGGTGCAGTAATTTGAGCTACGGGTGTGGCAAGCGTAGTTGCAGCACTTGGTGCGCCAACACGAACTCCAAACCCCGAGGGATCTTGTACTTCATAACTCAATACTACAGTTGCATTTAACTGTGAGGTATACTCAAAACTAGAGGCTCCTGTTCCTACGGTTCCTAATATGGTTTCTGTGATTTCGCCAGTGGTCACATCGTTTTCACGAACCACGGCTACAACATTGCCAATACCCGAGAGTTTTTGAACTTCGGCTTCGATTTTGTATATTTTTCCAGCGGTGTTGCCTGTTATGATTTGTTTCTTGGCACCTGCCAAGGCTGTTGGTGCGGTTACTTTTAGTTTTTGGGTATTCAATACTGCTGTTCCGGGTGTTCCACCCATGTACACAAAACCTTCAACTGTTGTAGCAAACGTCAAGTTCATGAACTGTGTTCCTGGCGACATGGTTTTAGTCAAACGGTCGTTGCTGTCGTACTCAAAACGTTCTGAGTAGTTGAACATACTGTTGTAGCGGTTGTTGAGGTTGCCCCGTTGCGCATCGAAACTATAGTTCAAAGTCATGATGTTCACAGGTGTTGTACCTGTTTTGTCGTGTTTGATTTGGGTTGGGAAACCAAAACTATCATAACTGTTGGTGACTGTCATACCATTACCCAGTGTGGCAGTGGTGAGTTGCCCACGAGCATTTTCAGTATCGGTTTGGTACAAAATAGTTCCAGTAGCTGTGGCATCGCGCAAACGCCAATGTGCACCGTTTTTGTATTCGTGATAAATGATTTTGTTTGCCGTTTGTCCTTGTGCCAATGCCGTAGATTTTTCGGTCAGCACACGCCCAAAGTTGTCAAAAGCCAACTCTTTTGTAAACGTTATGGGTGTTGTTGTCGTTCTATTTTCGATGGTTTTGTTCAATTGAAATGTGGGGTTGGTTCCCGCCACATCATAACTATAGGTAAACGTGGAGTTGCCATCAATAGCATTGGTCACACTAATGGAGTTGAGCCATTTTCGGGTTCCGTCATAGGCATAGGTACTCAACATGTCCACGCCATCGCCCAACACTTTTTTGGTCAAGGGTTTCCCAACAGCCGTGTAGGTGTAGGTCGTGGTGCCTTTCAAATTACTTTCGGTCAGGGCTTGTCCATAGGCATCATAGGTATAATTATAAATTCCTAGCGACACATCGTTCATGCTGGTTTTTCTGCCCCAATTGTCATAGGTCATGATGGTTTTGATGCCGTCGTAATTGTTTTCTAACAAACTTCCTGCCGCATCATATTTGTAAGTTATGGTACCACCAGGGGCATCGCTGGTCGAAATTTGGTGTCCGTTGGCATTTTTAGTTACCGATTTGGTCATGATGCCATCGCTGGTCGAAGCCGTCAAACCAGTGTAGGTGGCGGTGGCAACTTTCCCTGCTGGGTTGGTAATGCTCACTGTTCTGCCATAATCATCAAAAAGGGTTGTAGTCCATTGTGTGGCGCTGGCGCTGGCTGCAAAAGGTTCACTTTCTTTGAACTTGCGCCCGTTGTAGTCGTATTCGGTGGTTTTGTAATTCCAGTTTCCGTTAATGTCTTTGCTTCCTTTTCGGATTTGTCTTGCCAAGGCATCACTTTCTACCATGCCGCAACTGCCATCGTCGCCTGTTTCAGTAGTCGTGAAAATGCCATTGGCTCTAGCATAAGTATAAGTAATACTTTTACCCAAAAAGTCGGTTACTTTGGTACGCTTGCCCCAGCCGTCAATGAAACTTTTAGTACTTTGCCCATACGGGTTTGTTTGTTCTAGCACCGTGCCATAAATGGGATCAAAAGCGACATTGGTCGTCACCATCAACTCCGTGTCGGTTACGGTTTTTACAAAACGACTCGTGGGGTCGTAGGTGTATTGCGTGCTGCGCGGCGCAAGTGCGGTTGCGGCAGCAGTACCAGTAGCACGCATGGTTTTTTTCTGAAGATTTCCGTTCGGGAAATATTCCATTTCCTCCACCATGGTTACGGCATCATTGTTCGGTGTTTTTTCGGTTTTGCTGACGTTGGAACCCGTGTAAAATATTTTTTCTTTGCTGGTTTTCGTGTCACCATAGGCCGTAATGCTGCTGTTGATTTCGGATGGTCGCCCAATGTAGTAGTTTCCGGCTACCAAACTTGGTGGATCGTAGGTTGTTACTGTGGTTGAAGTTCCTTGCAAAACAGTACCCAAGTAATTATTTGCAGTTACTGATGTCGGCAACAAATAGTCCGAAGTGTAATTGTTGTATATTTTTTCGTTAACTACATTGGTCAACATATCGGTGCTGGTTTGTTTTTGAAGCAATACTTGGTAGCGTTTGCTCACTGCATCGGTATTTTGCGTAAACGTATTTTCGCTTTTGCTCAACAAGCCTGTGGGGTTGGCGACATTGAACTCAAACGCTGCACCCGGATTGAGGAGTTGCGTATACGCCATTTTGGTAGCACCCCGCATAGCAGGATCAATGTAATTGGCAGACCATGTTTTTTTGTCGCTATTGCTTCGGTACCAAGCCGATCGTGCAGTGGCTTTGAAACCAATAACTCCCAATCCGCCCAATTGTACCACATAGCCGTGGTATTTAAAATCTTGATAACGCACTACACCCATCACGGTATTGGTGAGTTTGGATACTAATTTGCTAGTGGGCAATTTCTTGAGTTCAATGAACGGAAAAGCCACATTGTCGCCAGAAGAATAAAAATCTGTCGCTGCGCCCACATCGTTAGTAGTGGCTGTGGTGGGTTCCATGCCTTGATAAGTAATTTCATCAACTAATGCGCCACCAGATTGTGTTACTTTACTAAGGTAGTTTTCGGCTGCTACATCTTTGTTGAAATTGACATAGGTGATGGTTTTGTCAAAACTATCACTGTAACGAAAAACGAGTAAATCATTATTCGAAACACCATATTTGTAACTAATTGGCAGGACATTTGGTAGATTATTATCATCGTTGTCGTGGTAGGAAGGTGAGTTGTATGATAATTCGAAACCACCACCAGCCAGTCTATTCATGTTATTGATGTAGGTAGTTACTTTCCAAGAAGTATTGGAATTTTTATAATCAAGCGGATTACCGGGATTAAATATACTTGACCAAAAACGAACTAAATCTGTTTTTCCGTCTTTGTCCACATCAAGAGCGATGTATTGATTGTAATCCACATGAACTGGAGATGTGTTTATTATATTTATTGGGGTGTAATCAATTATTGTTCTGGTTGTTGAGGTAAAAAAAGCACCTCCAGCAGGATTTGGATTACCAAAATAAATTTCCCACCGAGAACAAATTGGGTTATCACGACAAGCAGCATCACCTTGTGGCACCATAAAGTCTGGTTTTCCATCACCGTTGTAATCACCAAAAAGTATAGGTTTGCTTGCAGAATAGTATGGAATATTTCCTTCGCCAATAATTTCTAATTCGACCCAAGGAGCTACGGATAGTTGTTTAAAAGTAACTATTTTGTATGTAGAATTATCGTTTAAAACAAGAATATCATCCTTGCCATCACTATTGAAATCTATTACATAGCGTTTACCAGTTGTAACTAAAGGAGCAGAAATATTTAGTAATGAAAAGTTTCCTTTAGTATCTGGAGCATTTGATACATTTGGATTTAAATCAACCATTCGAACCTCTGTAAAACTGTTTGGATTGTAATAATATTCCCATTCACAATAATTCCCATCGGGTTCCATTGCAATATCATGAATAAGAGGTAGACCAGATGGTTTAGGTTTGTAGATGTAATTTTCCCAAAAACCAAACATTATGACCTCGGAAAGACCATCACCATTAAAATCTCCATCTAAATAGGAGTTATTAAATTTCACATCCCGAATTCCAGAATGATCATAATTTTCATAATCATTTGGATCAGAAAAAACAGTACTGTTATTAAAACAAATGTCATAGCCATTTAAATTATTATTAAAGGCGATGTTTTTAGTATAAGCCAAATTCATTCCTGTTACAGGATTCAAATTATAAACTCTAAGTTCGGTATTATTGTTTGTATTAATTGGTTGAACAACAGATTGTTTTTGATTATATTTGTTATTGGTTATGGTTTTAGCGACAAAAGCTTTGTAAGGATTATACAAAGGGTAAGAATAATTTGCACCACCACCTTGCAACAATTTAGTATAAATTGTGTTATTTGCTATAAAATCCAAACGACCATCACCATCAAAATCACCCGATAGTTTTGAAGCTTCAGTTAGATTATAGTTGTCAGTGTAGGGTGTAGTGATTTCTGTGGCACCAGTGCCCGATGTTTTGTATTCAAAATTTACTGGGTTTGCTGCTTCGCCAATAGCGTTGAATTCTTGTAATTTCGAAACCCGCTGGTAGCCATTGTCAGACACATGAGTGATTTCATAGCGTTTGAACAAAGTACTGTTTGTTAATACTTCTACTTTTTTGAGGATTGCCGTTTTAGTTAAAAGAACTCCCTTGATATAGGCATTTTCAGAACGTTCTGCTTGATCATACGAAAATACAATTTGATTGATAGCATAGGGTTGCGTGCTAAACGTGTTGGCACTAAAATAAATATTATTCAAACAAAGACTCCCGCTAAATGGTTTTGCATATCCATAATCAATTCTGTTGCCTTTGGTGTCTTGAAATCGAGTAATATAGTAGGCGGTTAAATCTGTGGTAAAAGAAGATGCTATTCCGCCATAACTTTCTCCTCCATAAAAAGATAGTGATCCATCAGGAGCCGTTACTACAAACGAAATTTCTCCAGCATTTATTTTTAATTCTACTTTGGTGTTCGATTGTACTTCAGTTTCATAGGTAGAGCCATCTGCCCAGTAAGTTCCTGTTTTTACCAATAAACGTTGACCATCAAGCGCCAGTTTGTCGTTGTCGTCAAAATCCACACCATCAATGAATCCATCAATGTCTAATCGTGTGGCGACACGGCTAATTACTGATACGGAACTAATGCTCCAACCTTGTCCTGCAATGCCGCCCATTTGCCCAGAGGCATAGGTGAGATTAATGACCGGACCAACATCTTGAATGCTCGGTGGCATGGCAATAGGCAAAGTATAGGCTGCCTGTCCTGAGCCTGAAATTTCGAGTTTGCCTTGTGTGTCGTGAAAACTTTGTGATTGAACTAAAAAAGTAATTGTTAGGGCTACAAAAAGAATTATTTTTTTCATATGAAAGGGAATTGTGTAAAAATCAGAATGAGGTTTAGATTGAGACTGAGGTTTAGATTTAGAAAAATCATGAAATTTAAAAAATCTCTCAACCTCTATCTTAATCTTAATCTCGTCTCCTCCATCTTGGGGAGGTCGGGTGAGGATTTATTTTTTTATGATTTGTATTGATTTTTGTTCACCGTTGGTATACTTCATTTCCAAAAAGTAGTTTCCTGTGGGATATTCTTGAAAATTGATGATTTGGTCGTTAGCAGATTCTAAACTCGGAAACGTTTTGAGTAAAACTCCAGTTATTGAAAATACTTCAATAGCAGTTACTTTGTTGTCATTGACTAATTCCCATTTCAAATACAGCTCTTGTTGCACCGGATTTGGATAGTACGAAATCACGTCTTCGCTATTGAATTTTTTTAAATCTTGCGGCTCAAGTTTGTCCATTTTTTTTGGTTGTGCCGTTTTACTCGTGGCACAATTCAAACACAATGCACGTTGGTATTGATTGCCTGCGGAATCATAACTAAACTTGATTCGGCTACCATATTGTGCTTGTGTTGAAAAATGGGTCAATGCAAAAGTTGCGAGGAAAATAAAAAAGAATTTTTTCATTGTAGATTTGGGGAATTAAATTCCTTGCAAAAGTAATTGAACAGAAGGTATTTAGGATTAGTTTTCTGATTTATTAAACAAAGACTTTTGATTTTTATGAGATTCTCAAAAAACAATATGAACTAATATACATTTCTTTGAACAAACACTATTAAAATTATGGGATTGCAGTTTTTTATGTTAATTGTTTGTTGTGTGATATTTGTATAATTTTAGAAATCAAAAACTGGCTTTTTGATTTCTGAAATTTCAATGACTAGAAGTTTCCAAATTTTGATAGAACTTAAAAAATAAGATTTAAAAGCAAACTGTTTAAAAATTAAGTTATGTGAAAATCGTTTTAAATGAAAGTTGTGGTCTTAATTTAATATGAGTTTTTTTGACCACTCATTACACTAATTATAACAGATTTTTTTATTCTCAAAACACAAAAGCGAAATTAATCTATGCTAAAAAGTATTTAATATAGATGCTTTTTAGATTACAGCCAAAATGAATAAAATGAAGTAAAAAAGTTTGAACAACCTCATTACTTCATTTTTCCAATTCGTTTAATCATGCCATCGAATATAAAGAAGTGAAACGGAATCATGGCATACCAATACAATCTTCCAAACAAACCAATGGGACGAAAAGTGGCAATTTGATGTAAATAATTGTTTTCGTCAATTCGAAATTCGAGCCATGCCTCGCCTGGAACGCGCATTTCTGCAAAAAGGAGTAAGCGTTTTTCATCACGATCGGCGAGCAACACACGCCAAAAATCTAGCGCATCGCCATTGTCTAAATGTGTAGGGCTGGTTCTGCCACGACGCATCCCTACGCCACCAAATATTTTATCAAAAAAACCACGCAATTTCCAGAGCCAAGTGGCATAATACCAGCCTTTGTCACCACCAATGGACCAAATATTATCAAGAACTTGCGTTGAATTTAGAATTTTTATTTTCTTGACATCTTTCAAACATCCATATTTTGGAACTTGAATGTAACTCGACAAGTTTTGCTTGAAACGAGAACTGGCAAGGCTGTCTTTCCAACTTGAAATAACGAGGTTTTGTTCAATTTTTTTGAAGGCTAATTTAATGGCATCTACATAGGATATGGGTTTGATGCCCAACATAGTTTGCAGCCGATTGTCACTACAAACAACTTCCATTTTCATGGAATCGACTAAATTCGCAGCCAATTTGTAACTTGTGGAAGTTACAAAATACAACCAATAGGAGGACAATTTTGGTGTGAAAATGGGTATTGTAAATATGGACAGTTTGATGCCTCGGGTTTTGGCATACAATTGCATCATTTGTTTGTAGGTAATGATGTTTGGTCCGCCAATATCAAATGATTGATTGTAGCAATCTTCACGATTGATAACTCCTGTCAAGTAATGAATTACATTTCGAATCGCAATGGGTTGCGATTTGGTTAAAACCCATTTTGGAGTTATCATTATGGGTAGTTTTTCGCACAGGTCTCGAATAATTTCAAAGGATGAACTGCCAGAGCCTACAATGATTCCTGCTCTTAGAACTGTTGTGTTGTAATTTCCTTTTATTAGAATTTGCTCCACATTACTGCGGGATTGCATGTGTTTTGAAAGGTTTGGGTCATTGACAATTCCTGAAAGATAAATGACTTGATTGACTTTCATTTTCGCCATGTAGGTATTGAAATTATTGGCGGCTAGCGACTCCATGATGTCAAAATTCGTTGTGGAACTGGTCATGGAATGAATCAAGAAATAGGCTATATCAATATTTTGAGGATAATTTTCTAAAGTTGGTTCTTTCAAGAAATCGACTTCCCAAATGGTGATTCGGGACAAGGTTTGTTTGTCTAAACCGAGTCGCAATTGATCTCGAACGCAGCAAACTACTTCATGACCTTGTTCTAATAATTCGGGTAGAAGTCTGCGACCAACATATCCGTTTGCACCTGTGAGAAGAATTTTCATATCAGATAATTTGCATTAAAATTAACGAAAATTATTGAATTTTTGATTTTTATCGGCATTTTTTTAGCCACGATAGTAGTGAAAACCCTTTTTTGATAAAATCTATTTTTTCTTGAAGTTGCAGAACGACTAAAAGAAGTTCCTGCAAGTTCTTTGAAAAAAAGATTTTGAAGAAAAAGGTTGTAACGAATAGCGGGATTGGCTTCTGAAAAAGAGGCTAAATTCCTCGAATGATGCTCAACACAGAACTAATAATGTATTGAACTCCAATGGCTATGGTCAAAAAACCAACGATTCTGGAAATGGCCACGATGCCTGATGAACCCAGAATTTTAGCCAAATAGTGTGCGCTTCGCAAAATGACATAGATGGCGATTGAAACGGCTAGTATGGCAAAACTCGATGCAATGATTTCGAAACTGGTATGATGTTCTTGATAATAAGCGATTAACAGCGAGATTGAACCGGGTCCAGCCAACATGGGAATGGCAAGTGGTGTGAGCGAAATGTCGTTGCGCTCTTGGATGTCTTGTTCGACTTTTTTGTTGATGCCTCGCTCTTTATTGAATTTTCCGTTTAGTAAAGTAAAACCTGATGTTGCAATGATGATGCCGCCCGAAATTCGCAGTGCATTAATGGTTATTCCAAAGAAAGTTAGCACATATTGCCCAATGAAAAAGGATACTATCAAAATGATAAAAACATCGATTGAGGTCCAAAGGGATACTTTTGCACGTTCGTTTTGCTCGTAATCTTGGGTGAGTCCTACGAAAATGGGAACGGTTCCGATGGGGTTTAAAACTGAAAATAAAGCGAAAAATAGGTAGATGAAAATTTCCATTTAGAAATATTTTTTTGCAAAGTTATATTTTTAAATTTTAAGTTATCAATAAATCTTTGTGACTTTATTGGTGTTATATGAATAATTTTTCAACACGAATTGCACTAATTTTCACTAACAAAATTTATTTTACAAATATTCAAACTACTTAAATGAAATTTATGAAAAATTCGTGACTAGAGTATGAAAGTTCGACTGGTGAAGCAAATTTGTGGTAAATTTTTTTTATGAATTCAATTAAAATTATATACAATGATTTTTTGTATTTTTGCAAAATGAAAAATAAAAAAACATTAGTTCTTGGTGCTTCAACAAAACCAGACAGATATTCATATAAAGCAATTACAAAATTAACAGAGAATGGTCATTCGGTTTTGGCAATTGGTCAAAACACGGGCGAAGTGGCTGGAGTTAAGATTTATACTAAAGCAATTCCGTTATCGAAAGTCAACACGGTTTCGTTGTATTTGAATGCTGCCAGACAAAAAGATTATTATAACTACATTGTCGAAGCACAACCAAAACGTGTGATTTTTAATCCTGGAACTGAAAATCCAGAATTTTATCAATTGTTAGAATTGAATGATATTAAAGTTGAAATTGCTTGTACGCTGGTTTTATTGGCGACGAATCAGTATTAAATCCTAAAATTTTAAAAACCTGTTAGGTATAAATTAAAATTTAGTTTGTTCAACTGCTTTTTTGCTGATTATCAATAATCCAATGAAGGTGATTATTCCATTAATAATAATCAGTTCAGCATCAAGAACATAATTCCCAAAAATATAGGCTGCATTTTTACTGATTAAAAAGCAAATCGCTGGTGATAAAACACAAATAATTGGTACAAATTTGTCTTGAACGGTCAGTTTTTTCATAAACAATCCAAATGCATACAATCCCAAAAGTGGTCCGTAGGTGTAGGATGCAATTTTAAAAATCATACTCACTACTGAGGAATCATTGATGGAATTGAAAATGATGATGACCAAAAACATCAATCCCGAAAAGGCAATATGAACAAAATGTCTTGTTCTAACTACATTTGGTTTGTTGAGGTTTTCCGTTTTGTCCATTCCAAGAAAGTCAACGCAAAAAGAGGTTGTTAGTGCGGTTAAAGCCGAATCTGTTGTGGCAAATGTTGCTGCTGTTAATCCCAACAAAAACACCACGGCTGGAACTAAAGTCAAATGATTAAAAGCAATTTCTGGAAATAACAAGTCTGTTCGTGGTTTTCCTGTAACCAAATCTAAAGGAATAGCAATATGAAATTTTTCTGCATAGATGTATAAAAGTGCCCCAACGCTCAAGAAGAAAATATTAATGACGATAAAAATTCCTGTAAATGTGAACATATTTTTTTGAGCCTCGCCAATGTTTTTACAACTTAGATTTTTTTGCATTAAATCTTGATCAAGTCCAACCATTGCAATAGTTACGAACATTCCTCCAAGAATTTGTTTCCAAAAATAGGTGCCTTTTAGAAAATCTTCAAAGAAAAATATTTTGGAATAATTGCTGTTTTTTACAGTTTCAAAAGCATCGACAACTCCAAGATTGAGGCTGTTGCAAATGAAAATTATGGTCATGAAAACGGATGTGACCAAGAAAAACGTTTGTAAAGTATCTGTAATGATAATGGTTTTTAAACCCCCACGATAGGTGTAAGCAAAGATCAAAGCCAAAGAGGCGAACACGGTTACTGCAAAAGGAATTTTATAGAAATCGAAAACATAACGTTGCAAGACAATTACCACCAAATACAATCTAAATGACGACCCAATGGTTCTACTAATCAAAAAAATAGTTGCCGCAGTTTTATAACTTATTTTTCCTAAGCGTTGTTCAATATACCCATAAATCGAAGTCAGATTCATTCTGTAATACAGGGGTAGCAAAACGGTTGCGATGACAATAAAACCAATTGCGTTTCCTATCACAAATTGAAAATATTTGAATTGCGTATCAGGATTTCCAACTTCTCCAGGAACTGAAATAAAAGTCACACCAGAAAGTGCTGTTCCGATCATTCCGAAGGCTACCAAGTACCATTTTGAATTTTTATTGGCTTTGAAAAAAGCCTCATTTCCAGAATCTTTTCCGCTAACAATGTGTGAAATCAAAAAAAGTAATCCGAAATAAACGATGATTAGAGTAAGAATTGCAAATGGAGTCATTGTTTTTTGTTTTTATAGATTGCTAAAATAGAAAAAAGTTTGGAGTTTGGAGTTTGAAGTTTAAAAAAGTTGGAAATTAAAAGCAGGAAGCGGAAGATGGGAGCAGGAAGTTGGGAAATGAAGGTTATAATAGTCCTATGATAATCTTAAACTCCAAGTCTAAAACTCAAAACCCATAACTCTCCACTTCAAACTCCAAACTCCAAACTTCCTGCTTCGCACTTAAAACTTTTTCATTACTTTTGCCACATGGAATTTTCGTCTAAATTATTAGAAAAAGCAGTCAATGAAGTATCTCAGTTGCCAGGAATCGGTAAGCGAACCGCACTTCGATTGGTTTTGCATTTATTAAAACAACCCAAAGAACAAACTATTTTTTTATCAGAAGCGCTAACAAATATGCGAACCGATATTAAATTTTGCGAAAGTTGTCATAACATATCTGATGTAGAAATTTGCGAAATTTGCGCCAATGAAAAACGAAATCATCAAATTGTTTGTGTGGTCGAGGATGTACGCGATGTAATGGCAATTGAAAATACAGGACAATTTAGAGGGATTTATCATGTTTTGGGTGGAAAAATTTCTCCAATCGATGGAATTGGCCCCAGTCAACTAAATATTAGTTCCTTAGTCGAAAAAGTAAAATTAGGAAGCATACAAGAAATTATTTTCGCATTGAGTTCTACAATGGAAGGCGATACGACTAACTTTTATATTTTTAAGCAAATTCAAGGATGCGAAATAATTACCTCAACAATTGCAAGAGGAATTTCGGTTGGCGATGAGTTGGAGTATGCTGATGAAGTAACTTTAGGACGAAGTATTTTGCATCGAGTACCATTTGAGAATTCTCTAAAAACAAATTAAAGTCAAATTTTGCATCATAGTTTTCTAAATTTGAATGAAAAACCTATATTTGCTTACAAAGTTTCCATCATGAAGAAAATGTTTTTACTAATCTTGTTTTTGTTTTCGGCGATATTTGTATCGTGTGTGCCTTCAAAAGACTTGATTTATTTGCAAAATAAAAATAATTCTGCGGAACAAAATTTGGTTAGCCCTGTAAATTCAAAACCATACAGAATTCAAACTAACGATGTTTTGAGTATTTCCATTAAAACAATTGATCCAAAAATCGATGCTCTTTTCAACACAACAACAAGTTCTGTAGTAGTAAAAGATGCTCAATCGTTGTATTTTGATGGATATAATGTTGACGATCATGGAAACATCAGAATTCCGCTTGTTGGCGAAGTCAATGTTTTGGGTTTTACAATTGATGAAACCCGCAAAAAACTCGAAGAGAAACTATTGAGTGAGTATTTCAAAAAAGAATCCAATCTTTTTGTGAACGTAAAACTAGCAGGTTTTCGATATACAATCAATGGCGAAGTGGCTTCTCCAGGAACAAAAAGTTTGTTGCAAGATAAAGTGAATATACTCGAAGCCGTTGCAAATGCTGGTGATATCACAACAACAGGTAATCGAAAAGACGTTGTAATTGTGCGTCAAACTCCGCAAGGTGCAGAACTTCATACAATTGATTTAACAGATATAAAAGCATTGCAATCGCCCTATTATTTTTTGCAACCAAATGATTATGTGTATGTTAAACCTCTAAAACAAAAAACTTGGGGAACAGGTAAAACCGGAATTGAATCACTTGGAACCATAATAACCTTATTGTCGTTGATTACTACAACTTTTTTATTGTTGAAAAAATAAACAAGACATGCTCGATAAAAAAGATTTTGATTTTTCTAGCCAACAAAATGGTTTCGATCTAAAAAGTTTTCTTTTGAAAATTGTTAGTTATTGGAAGTGGTTTTTAGTGTCCTTATTACTCGCTTTTACAATTGCATATCAAGTAAACATTAGAAAACAAAGATCATACAGCATCAGTAGTACCGTTTCCATAAAAGAAGAAAATAATCCGTTTTTTACTGCAAATACAAGTTTAGTATTCAATTGGGGAGGAACATCAGATCAAATAAACACTATTGTAACTACACTAAAATCAAGAACTCACAATGAATTTGTAGTCGATAAAATGGATTATTTTATTGATTATTCCAAGCAAGACAAATATTTTGAAACCGATGTTTATGGTCAAATACCATTTTTTATTACGTTGGATAAAAAAGAAGATCAGTTGGTTGGCAAAAATATTGAAATTGAATTTTTAAATCAAAAGGAGTACAGAATCAAAATTGAATTTGATAAAGAATCAATTTCGACCTATAATTATTCTAAAAATAAATCAGGTAATTTAAAAGTTCAACCCCAAGAATATTTAAAAACTTTAAAAATAGGAGAAAAAATTTCACTTCCGTTTTTACATTGGACGCTCGATTTAAAAGAAATTCCAGAAAATTATATCAACAGTAAGTATCTTGTAAAACTCAATAATTTTGATAATGTCGTTCAAAGATATCAAGATTTAAAAGTCATTGCAGACGAAAAAAATGCCTCAGTTTTAAGGCTTTCACTTGAAGGAACCAACAAAGCACGTATGGTTGATTATTTGAATGAAACCGTAAATATTTTGATAAAAAACGAACTCGATAAAAAGAATTTATTTGCCACAAACACCATAAAATTCATTGATAGTACATTAATCGAAACCGAAAAATTACTCAAAACATCAGGCGAGGAACTCAAATCTTTTCAAAAAGGAAAAAGTATCATCAATATTGAAGATGGCGGCGCCATTTTCTCTGAAAAACTTCAAAAATACGATGTTCTGAAAGATGATATTTCCCGACAAATTAATTACTACAATTCTCTAAAAGCCTATTTGCAGAGAAATAACGATTTTTCAAAACTGCCTGCGCCATCTGTAGCGGGAATCACAGAACCAAACATTGTTGTAAATGTTTCAAAATTAGTTTCACTTTCGGTAGCTCGTGCACAAATGGCATATTCTGTCAAAAACGAAAAATTATACAGTGATTTTGACAATGAAATGGAATCAATCAAATTGGTTTTATTAGAAAATATTAATTCCTCTCGAAACGCATTAAACTATGATTTGGCTCTTGCAAATAGTTCCATAAACGAGCAAGAATCAAAACTAAAACGTTTACCACAAGATAAACAGGAATTAGCAAAAATCGAACGAAAATATAATTTAGGAGACAATGTTTACAATAATTTTTTAGCCAAAAAAAGCGAAGCAGAAATTGTTAAAGCAGCCAATTTATCGGATATTCATTTTATAGATTCTGCAAAAGATACTGGTGGTGGATTACTAGAATCTCGTACAAGCATGAATTATGTAATCGCATTTTTCATGGGAATTCTAATTCCATTACTAATTGTTTTAGGCTTGTTCTTCGTAAATACATCCATACAAAACGTAGAAGATATTAGCAAAATTACTAAAATTCCATTGCTTGGAGTTGTTGGTAAAAAACGTCAAAACGCATCGAACCTAGCGGTTTTCGAGAAACCAAAATCTGCGTTATCAGAATCGTTTCGAGCCATTCGATCCTCACTTCAATTTCTATATAAAAAACAAAATATTGAAGGTTCAAAAACACTAATGCTCACTTCATCGGTTGGTGGAGAAGGAAAAACATTTTGCTCAGTAAATATTGCCACTATTTTTGCTTTGAGTGATAAAAAAACAGTAATTGTTGGCTTGGATTTGCGTAAACCAAAAATCTTTAACGACTTTGATTTAAAGAATGATTTTGGAATTGTTAATTATCTAATCGGACAAAAAAATCTATCAGAAATCGTTCAAAAAACCCAGATTCCAAATCTCGATGTAATAACTTCTGGACCAATTCCACCAAATCCTGCGGAGTTAATTATTGGCGATTCCATGACACAGTTCATGAACGATTTGAAAGCAAATTATGATTACATTATTCTTGATACACCGCCAGTTGGTTTGGTGGCAGATTCCATAGAATTGGTTCAATATTGTGATGTGATTTTATACGTAATCAGACAAAATTACACCAAAAAAGAAATGATAACAATGCTCAACAATCGTGTTGAACGTGGCGAATTGAGCAATGTGAGTATTGTCTTGAATGGTTTTGAAAGCAAAGCAAAATACGGAAATGCCTATGGATACGGATATGGATATGGTGATTACGCAAATGGATATCACGAAGTTGAAAAACCTAAATCATTAATTCAAAAAATAAATGATTTTTTATCTAATAGTTAAAACATGGAAACTAAAAAAACTTCTGTTTTAATTACTGGTGGTGCAGGATTTATTGGATCAAATCTTTGCGAATATTTTTTGAGTAAAAATTATAATGTGATTTGTTTGGATAATTTTGCAACGGGTCATAAAATAAACATTCAAGAATTTTTAGACAACAAAAATTTTACTTTTATAAAAGGCGATATTCGGAATTTAGATGATTGTAAGAATGCAGTTCAAAATGTGGATTATGTTTTGCATCAAGCAGCTTTAGGATCTGTTCCAAGGTCTATAAATGATCCAATAACAACGAACGAAGTTAATGTTTCAGGATTTTTGAATATGTTAGTTGCAAGCCGTGATGCGAAGGTAAAACGTTTTATATATGCTGCAAGTTCTTCAACTTATGGCGATTCTCAAAGTTTACCAAAAATTGAAAATGTTATTGGCAAACCGCTTTCGCCTTATGCTATTACAAAATATGTAAACGAATTATATGCCGAAAATTTCTCTAAAAATTATGGTTTAGAAACCATCGGTTTGCGGTATTTTAACGTTTTTGGTAGAAAACAAGATCCAAATGGAGATTATGCAGCCGTGATTCCAAAATTTGTGCAACAATTAATCAATCACGAAAGTCCAAAGATTAATGGAGATGGAAGTTTCTCTAGAGATTTTACTTATATTGATAATGTTATTCAAATGAACGAATTGGCAATCTTGACAAAAGATAAAAAGTCCATAAACACCATTTACAACACCGCTTTTGGAGAACGAAATACACTCAATGATTTAGTGAAATATCTAAAAAATGAACTTTCGAATTTTGATTTAGAAATCGCTAATGTTGAAACTATTTATGGCGAAAATAGAGTAGGCGACATTCCACATTCGTTGGCAAGTATCGAAAAAGCCAAAGAATTATTACATTACAATCCAAAATTTTCACTGGAACAAGGTTTGAAAGAATCTATAAAATGGTATTGGGAAAATTTAAAAAAATAAAGATTAAAAAATGAAAATAACAAAAATTTGTTGCATTGGAGCAGGATATGTTGGAGGACCAACAATGGCAATAATTGCTCAAAAATGTCCACACATTCAAGTAACAGTCGTAGATTTAAACGAACAGCGCATTGCGGCTTGGAATGATTCAGATATAAATAAATTACCAATATATGAACCCGGTTTAGGCGAAATTGTCGCAGAATCACGAGGAAGAAACCTGTTTTTTTCTACCGAAGTTGAAAAAGCAATCGATGAGGCACAAGTCGTTTTTATTTCTGTAAACACACCAACAAAAACCTATGGTTCTGGAAAAGGAATGGCGGCTGATTTAAAATATATTGAACTTTGCGCACGTCAAATTGCCCAAGTTTCAAAAACAGATAAGATTATTGTCGAAAAATCAACGCTTCCTGTTCGAACTGCCGAAGCCATAAAAAGTATTTTAGACAATACAGGAAACGGGGTACAATTTCAGATTCTTTCTAATCCAGAATTTCTTGCAGAAGGAACTGCAGTTGAAGATTTGTTGCGACCAGATCGTGTTTTGATTGGAGGAGATTCTTCAATCGAAGGTCAAAAAGCCATCAATGCATTGGTCGATGTATATGCAAATTGGGTTCCAAAAGATAAAATTTTAACTACCAATGTTTGGTCGTCAGAATTGTCAAAACTAACCGCAAATGCCTATTTGGCGCAGCGAGTTTCGTCCATAAATGCGCTTTCTGAATTGTGTGAAAAAACGGGTGCTGATATTTCCGAGGTTTCACGTGCCATTGGCATGGACAGCAGAATTGGTTCTAAATTCCTGAAAGCTTCCGTTGGTTTTGGAGGTTCGTGTTTTCAAAAAGATATTTTGAATTTGGTTTACATTTGCAAATCTTTTGGTTTGAACGAAGTTGCAGATTATTGGGAGCAAGTTATTATCATGAATGACCATCAAAAAAGGCGATTTTCTAAAAACATAGTTCAAACGTTATACAATACAGTAGCCGACAAAAAAATCGCATTCTTGGGTTGGGCTTTCAAAAAAGATACCAATGATACTCGCGAATCTGCAGCAATTTATGTGGCAAATGATTTGATAAACGAACATGCAAAAATTGCAGTTTATGATCCTAAAGTTTCCGAAAAACAAGTACTTTCGGATTTAGATTATTTAGAAACAAGAAGTTCAGAAGCAAATAAAAAATTCATTTCTAGTTACAATAATCCAATGGATGCTTGCAAAGACGCACATGCCATTGCCATTTTAACCGAATGGGATGAATTTAGAGAGTATGATTGGAAAGCAATTTATGATTCGATGCTAAAACCTGCTTTTGTCTTTGATGGTCGAAATCTTTTAGACAAACAAAAAATGGAAAACATTGGTTTTGTTTTTCAATCAATTGGTTCCTAATTCCAAATAAATGAAAATAAAAATTGCAATAATTGGTCTTGGTTATGTTGGTTTGCCACTAGCACGACTTTTTGCAACAAAATATTCCGTAGTGGGTTTTGACATCAATCAAACCCGAATTTCTGAGTTAAACTCAGGAATTGATAAAACCTTAGAAATTGATGAGACACTTTTAAAATCAGTTTTAGTTCAAAATCCAAATTCAGAAACTGGACTTTTTTGTTCTGATAATTTACAAGATATAGAGGACTGTAATTACTATATCGTAACTGTTCCAACGCCTGTTGATAAAAACAACAAACCCGATTTAACACCTTTATATCGCGCCAGTGAAACCGTTGGTAAAGTATTAAAAAAAGGCGATATTGTAATTTATGAATCGACAGTTTATCCAGGCGCAACAGAAGAAGAATGTGTACCCGTTTTAGAGAAAATTAGCGGATTGAAATTTAATGTTGATTTTTTTGCTGGCTATTCGCCAGAACGAATTAATCCTGGCGATAAAGAACATACAGTAGAAAAAATCTTGAAAGTAACCGCAGGATCAACTTTAGAAATTGGACATCAAGTTAATGATTTGTATCAATCAGTAATTTCGGCTGGAACACATCTTGCGCCAACTATAAAAGTTGCTGAAGCCGCAAAAGTTATCGAGAATTCGCAACGAGATATCAATATTGCTTTTATAAATGAATTAGCAAAAATTTTTAATCTTCTAGAAATTGATACCCATGCAGTTCTAGAAGCAGCAGGAACAAAATGGAATTTTTTGCCTTTCAAGCCAGGTCTTGTAGGCGGACATTGCATTGGAGTTGATCCCTATTATTTAGCCCAAAAAGCATTAGAAATGGGTTATAATCCAGAGATTATTTTGGCAGGTCGAAAACTCAATGACAGTATGGGAGAATATGTTGCCTCGCAAGTCGTAAAACTCATGCTAAAGAAAGATATTAGTATTAAAAATGCAAAACTGTTACTGCTAGGAATTACGTTTAAAGAAAATTGTCCCGATGTTCGAAATACAAAAATTGTTGATGTAATTCATGCTTTTCAAGAATATGGAATTGATGTTACCATTTACGATCCTTGGGCAAATCCAGAAGAAGTTTTAAACGAATACAATTTAAAAACACAAACTACGTTACCAAATTCAAAATTCGATGCGATTGTTTTGGGAGTTGCTCACCATCAATTTCTCAATTTGGATTTCGAAAAACTTAAAAACAAAAAAGCAATTATCTATGATGTTAAAGGTATTTTAGGGAAAATTGCTGACGGAAACTTATAAGCCTCACCCCAACCCTCTCCAAAGGAGAGGGAGTGAAATTTGATTCAAAATGTAATAATTTTAAATAAACAAAACATACAAAATGAAAAATATACTAATTACTGGCGGAGCAGGATTCATTGGTTCTCACGTCGTTAGAAGATTCGTGAATAATTACCCAGATTATAAAATATTTAATCTCGATGCATTGACCTATGCTGGAAATCTTGAAAACATTTCAGATATCGAAAAGTATCCAAATTATACTTTTATAAAAGGCGATATTGTCGATGAAAATTTCATCAACGAATTGTTTACAAAATACGATTTTGATGGTGTAATTCATCTTGCTGCGGAATCTCATGTGGATCGCTCCATTACTGATCCGTTGTCATTCGTTAGAACAAATGTAATTGGAACAATGAATTTATTAAATGCCGCAAAAAATTCTTGGACTGATAACTTCGAAAACAAACGTTTCTATCACGTGAGTACAGATGAAGTTTATGGCTCACTTGGTGCAGAAGGATTGTTTACAGAAACCACTCCATATGATCCAAATTCTCCTTATTCTGCCTCAAAAGCAAGTTCAGATCATTTTGTGCGCGCCTATGGCGAAACCTATGGTTTGCCTTATGTGATCACGAATTGTTCCAATAATTATGGACCAAATCATTTTCCCGAAAAATTGATTCCACTTTTCATCAATAATATCATCAACAACAAACCGTTACCCGTTTATGGCGATGGAAAATATACTCGCGATTGGCTTTTTGTTGCAGATCATGCTGTAGCCATTGACTTGGTTTTTCACAAAGGAAAAAATCATCAAACCTATAATATTGGTGGTTTTAACGAATGGCAAAATATTGATTTAGTGAAACTGCTTTGCACCATTATGGATAAAAAATTAGGAAGAACTGATGGTACATCTGTAAATTTAATTTCCTATGTAAAAGACCGTCCCGGTCATGATTTGCGCTATGCAATAGATGCTTCTAAAATCAATAAAGAATTAGGTTGGAAACCATCGGTGACTTTCGAACAAGGTTTGGAGCGCACTATAGATTGGTTTTTAAGCAACGAAACTTGGTTGCACAATGTAACTTCTGGCGAGTATGCAAAGTATTATGATAAGCAGTATAATTAGGTTAAATAGTTTAGAAGTTCATTTCTTTAAACTAAACTTTCTAAACCATCCAAACTTTTTTAAATCATTTTAAAAAATGTCCGATTCTCGAATTTGGTTGTCGTCACCGCACATGGGCGAAAGCGAATTGAAATTTATTCAAGATGCTTTCGACTCGAATTGGATTGCACCAGTTGGACCAAATATTTCAGGATTTGAACTTGATTTAGAACTTTTTTTAGGAAACAATTCGCATGTTTCCGCCTTAAACTCTGGAACTTCAGCTATTCATTTAGGATTAATTTTATTAAATGTGACTTCTGGTGACGAAGTAATTTGTCAAAGTTTCACCTTTTCGGCATCGGCAAATCCAATCCTGTATCAAGGTGCAACTCCAATTTTTGTAGACAGCGAGCCAAGGACTTGGAATTTATGTCCAATTGCATTAGAAGAGGCTGTTTTAGACAGAATATCAAAAGGGAAAAAGCCAAAAGCCATTATAGCAGTTCATTTATACGGAATGCCTTTTGATGTAGAATCTATTTCAAAAATTTCTAAAAAATATGATATTCCAATTCTAGAAGACGCTGCAGAAGCCTTAGGAAGTTTGTATAAAGGTCAAAAATGCGGAACTTTTGGTAATTATGCCGCTATTTCATTCAACGGAAATAAAATCATTACAACATCTTCTGGTGGAATATTAGTGAGTAAATCATCAGAAAAGAAAGCAAAAGCAATTTTTCTAGCCACACAATCACGAGACAAAGCAGCACATTATCAACATTCTCAAATTGGATATAATTACAGAATAAGTAATATTTGTGCAGGAATTGGTCGAGGACAAATGCAGGTTTTAGAAAATCGAATCGAATCTCGAAGAAAAAACAATCAGTTTTATGTTGATTTTTTTAAAAATATTGCTGGAGTAACTGTTTTACTAGAACCAAATTTAGATTATTTTTCGAATCATTGGCTGACCGTAGTTCAAATTGATGCTGCTAAAACAAACGGAAAAACCAAAGAAGATTTAAGATTATTTCTTGAAACAAAAAATATCGAAAGTCGTCCAGTATGGAAACCATTGCATCTGCAACCTGTTTTTTCTGAATTTCCATATTACGGAAAAAACTTTTGTGAGCAAGTTTTTAATACTAGTTTGTGTTTGCCTTCTGGATCTAATCTCTCGAGAGATGAAAAAAATAGAATTATTGAAAACCTAACGTTATTTTTCAGTTCCAAAGTTTAGTAAAACGCTGTATTTGTTGGTTTTTTACTTTAATTGATCAAAATATTCTATATTAGCAGTTCAAAATAGTTTCAAAATAAATTACAAACATGCAAAATAGTGAACAATCTCAAGACTGGGATTTAGTCATTACTGGAAAATCTTCGCTTTTGGAGGTCAATTTCAAGGATATTTGGCGGTATCGCGACTTACTTTTGATGTTCGTGAAACGTGATTTTGTAAGTTTTTATAAGCAAACCATTTTGGGTCCATTATGGTTTTTTATTCAACCCATTTTTACAACAATCGTTTTTACATTTGTATTCGGAAAATTGGCTGGAATAAGTACCGATGGATTGCCTCAACAGCTTTTTTATTTAACAGGAATTACGGCTTGGAACTATTTTTCGGATTGTTTGACAAAAACCAGTACCGTTTTCAAAGATAATGCGAATATCTTTGGCAAAGTATATTTCCCAAGATTAATCATGCCCTTGAGTATTGTAGTTAGCAATTTAGTTCGGTTTGGAGTTCAAATGCTTTTACTAATTTTTATGATGGTTTATTTTTGGATTTATCCATCACCAAATTCTGAATTTCATGTAACGAGTGCGATTTTATTTTTTCCAATTTTAGTAATTTTAATGGCACTTTTAGGACTAGGATTAGGGTTAATTATAACGGCAGTTACAACAAAATATAAAGATTTAACCTTTTTAATTACCTTTGGAGTTCAATTGTTAATGTACGGAACAACAGTAATTTATCCTTTGAGTGAAGCCAAAATGAAATTTCCAGAAATGGCAAAATTTATAGAGTTAAATCCAATGACAGGAATTATAGAAGCATTTCGATTTGCATTTCTCGGAAAAGGAGAGTTTACATTTTGGAGCATAGGATATTCTGCAATTGTAACCTTTGTAGTTCTTTTTGCTGGGATTTTAATTTTTAATAAAACCGAAAAGAATTTTGTAGATACGATATAATGAGCTCAACTATAATCCAAGTCCAAAATCTATCCAAAGCCTATCAAATTGGGCAAATCGGAACTGGAACTATTTCAAGAGATTTAGAGCGTTTTGTAACGACTAAAATTCTTGGAAAAGAAGATCCATTTCTGAAAATTGGAGAAACAAACGATCGAAGTACAAAAGGAGAAAGCGATATTGTTTGGTCATTAAAAGATATAAATTTTGACATCAATCAAGGCGATGCTGTAGGAATAATTGGTAAGAACGGTGCTGGAAAAAGCACATTGTTGAAGTTATTGTCACGAGTTACTTCGCCCACAACGGGTTCCATAAAAGTGAAAGGTCGCATTGCAAGTTTACTAGAAGTTGGAACAGGATTTCATCCAGAATTGTCAGGAAGAGAAAATATTTTTTTAAACGGAGCCATTTTAGGCATGCGAAAAAAAGAAATTACTCGAAAACTCGACGAAATTATTGATTTTTCGGGAGTAGAACGTTATATTGATACTCCTGTAAAACGCTATTCATCAGGAATGTATGTGCGATTAGCCTTTGCAGTTGCAGCGCATCTCGAAAGCGAAATTCTAATTGTAGATGAGGTTTTGGCAGTTGGCGATGCCGAATTTCAGAAAAAATGTTTAGGAAAAATGGGCGATATTTCCAAGGGCGAAGGTCGAACCGTTTTGTTTGTAAGTCATAATATGGCAGCGGTACAAAATTTATGTAACAAAGGTATTTATCTTGAGAATGGAAAAATAAATAATATTGGTGAGATTAAAGATGTTTTGATTCGGTATAATTCAAATACTTTAAATATCATTAGTGTTGAACCAAATAGTCATAAAAATGTTTTTTTAAAACATTTTTTAACCTACGATAAGTTTGATAGTTCAAAAAAAATTATTAGTGGTAAAGATGCTATTTTTGAGTTTGTTGTAGAATCTAAAGTAGAAATAAATGATGTAGTTGTTGGAATTGGAATAAACGACTTTTTAGGTAACAGATTAATAACACCTTTCTCATTACACGAAAATAAAAAGTATAACTTGATTAAGGGGCAGAATATAATTAAATGTGAGTTACCATTCTTAATGTTAAAACCAGGACAATATTTTGCTGAAATTCACATTGGGGCTAAGGATGAAATTTTAGATTATTATGATAAAGGAATTTTAATAGACATAGATAATGTAGAAGGAAGCAAAGTCAATTTTATACCTACCAATAGTCAAGGCTATTTAATTGTCAATCAAAAATGGATTTAATATGGAGAATTTGAATGTAAACGAAGAAATATTCTGTTTGGGCTTTGAATTGAAAACTATTTCTAATGCATTTTTTTATAGTAAGGCCGAAAGATGGGTTAAAGGCTTTTTGCATTCTGACACAGAGATTCATCATTTAAATAGATATAATTTTGTTGTTCCTTTTGTCAAAGATAAATTAGTACTTGATATAGCATGTGGATGTGGATACGGATCTTTTTTATTAGCAAATGAAGGAAAAGCAAATTTAGTTGTTGGAGTAGATTTAGATGAAGAATCAATACGTTATGGAAACTTTCGCTACAGAAGTGATAGAGTAAATAGAATCGTTTTTGATGCTACAAAATTTGAATACAAAAATAAATTTGATTCCATAATTTGTTTTGAAACAATTGAACATATTTCTGATTTTGAATTGTTAATTAATAATCTTCATAATTTATTAGAAAATGATGGAGAATTATATATTTCAACACCAATAAATAAAGAAACAACAAGGGTTTTGTCAAACCCATATCACGTAATTGAATGGAGTTTCCATGATTTCCATAAATTGTTTATCGAAAAATTTACAATTGAAAATATTTATATTCAAGACATTGTTATTGATAAAAATTTACATTCTAAAACAAAATTAATTTCAAGATTAAAAAATAGATTTTTTAGGATATTTAATATAAAAAAAGAAAGAAAACTTGTTAAAGGAAAATCATTCGAGGAATATAAAAATCAATATAACATGAGTTTTTGTATCAAAGGATATCAAATTTTAAAACTTAAAAAGAAAAACTCATGAAAATAACAGCTGTCGTTGTTACTTTTAACGGGCAAAAATGGATAGATAAATGCTTTTCAAGTTTAAGTAATTCAATTATTCTGTTGGATATTGTTGTTATTGACAATTGTTCAATTGACGATACAGTAATATGTATCAAGGAAAACTATCCAAATATTCAAATAATTGAATCAAAAATTAATTTAGGTTTTGGAAAAGCAAACAATATTGGTATAAGAAAAGCTTATGAAAATGGTTCGGATTATGTTTTTTTATTAAATCAAGATGCTTGGATAATGCCTGAAACAGTCGAAAAATTATTAAAAGTGGCAAATAGAAATAAAAAATTTGGAATAATTAGTCCTATTCATTTAAATGGTTCAGGTAGTGCCCTTGACAAAGAATTTTTGAAATACATAACTCGTAAAAATTGTAAAGATTTAATTTCTGATATTTTTTTAAAAAAATCTGAAAATAAAATTTATGAAACAGAGTTTGTGAATGCTGCAAGTTGGTTAGTAACCAGAGAGTGTATTGAAATTGTAGGAGGATTTAGCCCAACTTTTTTTCATTATGGGGAAGATATTAACTATTGTCAAAGGGTTTTGTTTCATCAATTATTAATAGGAATAGTGACAGATTCAATTATTTTTCATGATAGAGAAAATCGAATTATAGAAGATTATAATTCAAATTTTAACTTTAATTTTACCCTAGATTTAAATACAAAATTATCAAATCCATTATTGAAAATAACGTACTTTGATTTAAGATTAAATTTGTTTAAAAGTTTAATAAAATCATGTTTAAAATTTAAGTTTAAACAAATGAAATTAAATTTTAAAGAGAATAAATTATTGTCTCTAATCGATATAAATCAATTAGAGTTAAACAAAATAAATTCACTTTCAAAAGGTTTAAATTTTCTAGATCAAAATTAAAAAAATGTATCAAACACCTTTAATTTCAATAATTATTCCAACATTCAATCGTTCAGAATTGGTTTGTATGGCTATGGAGAGTGTTTTAAAACAAACGTATGAAAACTGGGAATGTATAGTTGTCGATGATTTTTCTGAAGATAACACATGTCAGATTATTCAAGAAAAGATTGAGAACGAGCCTCGATTTATGCTATTTAATAACGAAAGGAAAAAAGGTGCTCAAGGTGCTAGAAATACTGGAATTTCTAAAGCTAAAGGATTTTGGATTGTTTTTTTAGATTCTGATGATATTTTAATTGAAAATTCTTTAGAGGTTAGATTAAAAGCTTTTCAAGAAAACCTTGAACTAGATCCAATTCTAATTTACGGAGATTTATCCAATAACAAGTACTACGAGATTATTGGTAGTGGAAGAAAATTTTTAAATAAAAACCTTGCACTTTGCCCATTTTCAGTAATGATGGTTCAGAAAGAAAAAGTATTTAATAAAGAGTTGTTAGATGAAAGCTTTCCAGCTTGGCAGGATGATGATTTAGTTATACAAATTGCAAATTCAGGAAATATACTACATTGTGGTAAAGTTTTAGGAACTTTTGCTCCAATTGAAAGATCAATATCAATAACATCTTCCAAAAATAATTTAGTTGAAGGATTCAAACTAATTTTAAATAAGCATAAAGATAAAATTATAAAAGATAGCGGAATAGTTCATTGGTATATTTGTAAAATTAGATACTTTTTAATTCTCAAAAATTATAAATTAAGCAATTCATCAAACAACATTTTTGTTAAACTAAAATTGAAAATAATTAGAATAATAAGAAATTGTATCAATTCGAGATTTGATGTGATTTGTGTAAACTAAAATTAAAAAATGATTGAAAATATAATTCATAACAGTATAAATCTAGCCATAATTATTCGATCTAATTATAAAAAAGATGGAATTGAGTTTTTTACAAACGACAATGATTCACAACAATTGGGTTATATGAATCGTCCAGAAGGTTACGTGATTCCTCCGCATCGTCATAATATAATAGCACGAGAAGTTCATTTAACTCAAGAAGTTTTATTGATTAAAAGTGGAAAGATTAGAGTAGATTTTTTTGATAATGAACAAAATTATGTAAAAAGTAGTGTGTTAGAAAAAGGAGATGTAATTTTACTTTCGGATGGTGGACATGGTTTTAAAATGCTCGAACAATCTGAAATTATAGAAGTCAAACAAGGACCATATTGTGGTGAACGAGACAAAGTTAGATTTGAACCCATTTCTGATAATGATATAAAATTTTAAAATGTCAAACTTTCAAAAATACAGCCAATACTACGATTTGCTTTATAAAGATAAAAATTATAAAGATGAATCAAAATATGTTATAGATATAATCGAAAAACTCAATTCAAATGCTAAGTTCATTTTAGAACTTGGTTCAGGTAGTGGCTCGCATGCTTTTTTCCTAGCAGAAAACGGTTTTGAAATTACGGGTATTGAACAAAGTCAAGAAATGATTAACTTTTCATTGCAGAAAAACATTTCGAATTTCAAATCAATTTTAGGTGATATTTCGAAAATTAAAATTAATCAAAAATTTGATATCGTTGTATCTCTTTTTCATGTGATTTCGTATTTGAACGATAACAATTCATTGATTCATTGTTTTCAAAACACTTACAATCATTTAAACGATGGTGGTATTTTTATTTTTGACGTTTGGTATTCACCGGCTGTTTTCCATCAAAAACCTGAAACTAGAATAAAAAAATTAGAAAACCAAGAAGTAGAAATTTTAAGAATTGCAGAATCGGGGATTATTTCAGAAAAAAATGTAGTAGAAGTTAATTTTGATGTTTTTATAAAAGATAAAAAAACAAATGTATCCGAAAATTTAAAAGAAAAGCATTTGATGCGACATTTTTCGATCCCTGAGATAGAAATTTTAGCAAAATTCACTGGATTTGAAATTGTTTTAGTAGAAGAATTTTTAACTAAAAACATACCATCTATCGAAACTTGGGGAGTTTGTTTTATTCTAAAAAAAGTCAATCAAACGAACTCTGAATTTCAACCTCAATCTTAAATTAAATTCATGATTCCAGTAAATACTCCTTTATTATCAGGTAACGAACTAAAATATGTTACCGAATGTATTGAAACAGGTTGGATTTCGAGCGAAGGTCCATTTGTACAAAAATTCGAAGAAAATTTTTCTAAGTACATTGGAACAAAACACGGAATTGCGGTTTCCAATGGCTCTGCGGCTTTAGATATCGCTATAAAAGCACTGGAAATTGGAGTAGGCGATGAGGTAATAATGCCAACATTTACAATAATTTCTCCAGCGCAATCAGTTGTTACTGCGGGCGCAACTCCAGTTTTGGTTGATAGCGATCCAAATACTTGGAGTATGAATGTAAATCAAATCGAGGCAAAAATAACCAACAGAACTAAAGCAATTCTAGTTGTTCATATTTATGGATTACCAGTTGATATGAATCCGATTTTAGAACTTTGCAAAAAGTACAACCTAAAACTTATTGAAGATGCTGCTGAAGTTCATGGACAAACTTACAATGGTAAAATGTGTGGAAGTTTTGGTGACATTAGTACTTTTAGTTTTTATCCAAACAAGCACATTACAACTGGCGAAGGCGGCATGATTTTGTGTAATGATGATAATCTAGCACAAAAATGTCAAAAATTACGCAATTTGGCTTTTGAACCAAACGGACGACGATTTGTGCATAATGAAATTGGTTGGAACTATAGAATGACTAATTTGCAAGCGGCATTGGGCGTAGCACAACTAGAAAAAATAGAATATCACGTACAACGAAAACGCGAAATAGGAAACCAATATAACAAAGGATTAGAAGGAATTATAGGGTGTCAATTGCCATTAGTTCATACAAATTATGCTGAAAATATTTATTGGGTTTATGGTTTAGTTGCAGAAACGGAGGAAATTCAAATTCAAATGGTTAATAAATTGAATAACTCAAAAATAGGGACACGTCCATTTTTTTGGTGCATGCACGAACAACCTGTCTTTCAGAAAATGGGATTATTTGCTAACGAAAAATATCCAGTTGCCGAAAAATTGGCTCGAAATGGATTTTATATACCAAGTGGATTAGGATTAACTAATGAAGAAATAGAAGAAGTCGTAAAAGTTTTGATAAAATGAAAATAGCGATTATTTGTAATGATAACCAACAATCTTGGATTATTGGAAAATTTGCGGAAAAACTAAAAGAGAATTGTTTAAGTCTTGGGCATGATTGTGAAATTTTAAATAAACCAAATGAAAGTTTTGATGTCAATCATCATGTGTATTATAGAAGTTATGTAGAATGTAAAAATTCATTGTCTACTTTTATGATAACACATGTAGATACAAATAAAAAGTATATTCAATTACAAGAATCATTAAAGAAAGCAGATCTTGGAATTTGTATGTCTCTTGATACCACTAATGATTTGCTAAATAATAATTTTTTAAAAAATAAAATAACATACATTCTTCCTGCACACGACAGTAATTATAAATTTAAAAAAATTAAGCTCGGAATCTTTTCTAATATTTATGATGACAAAAGAAAAAATGAGAATTGGTTAGTAGAATTAGCAAATTTTATCTCTAACGAAGTTTTTGAATTTGTTTTTATTGGCTCTGGTTGGGATGAAGTTACTCAAGTATTAAGGAATAAAAATTTTTTAGTTGAACATTTAGAATTTTCAAGAGAAAATTATGATTTTTATATTTCAAAAATAGATTATTGGCTTTATCTTGGTTTTGATGAAGGCAGTATGTCTTTTTTAGATGCAATTCAACTTGGTAGTAAAATTATTTGTTCTTCACAAGGATTTCAGAAAGATTTGTTAGAAGCAATTGATTACCCTTTTGAAACAAAATTAGAGTTTTTTAATATCCTAAGAGAAATAAACTCAAAACAACTTGCAAAAATAAACCTGAGTAAGGATTTGAATTGGATGAATTTTACAAAAAAACATATCGAAATTTGGAATTATTTAGCATTTGAAAGAAAAGATAATCTAATCAATTCAAAAGATGGTTTAAATTTTCTTTTAGAAAATCAAAAATTAGAATTCAAATCAAAAAACAATTCATTAAAGTGGCTTGTTTTTTTTCATAGAATCAAAACTCCATTCAGAATCATTTTAAAAAAAATATTCAAATGATAGAAGTTTCGATAGTAATTCCTTGTTTCAATGCAGAAAAATATATTTTTTTTGCAATAGAAAGTATTTTGAATCAAAGTTTTACTAATCTAGAAGTTATTGTTGTAGATGATAAATCATTAGACAAATCATTAGAAGTATTAAAAAAAATAGAAGATAAACGATTAAAAATTATTGAACTTAATCAAAATTCAGGTTACCCAACAGCCATGAAAATTGGAATAGAAAATTCGTCAGGTATATATATTGCCAGAATGGATGCAGATGATATTTCTTTACCAAATCGAATTATTAAACAAGTAAATCTTATAAAAAACAATCCTAATTGTGCCTTTGTGGCCACAAATCGTTTTCGAATGACGCCTAATGGTGTTTTATACAATTCTAAAGATACATTTTTAACAAAAACAATTAATCAAACTTGGGATAATTTAGTTTTTGGACCAAGAATTTTTGCTGATGCATCTGTTTTGTTTTCAAAGGAAAAATACATCCAAGTCGGGGGTTATAGAACCTACCAACGAAGTGGAATGGATGTTGATTTATGGATTAGATTATTAGAAAAATATGATTTAGCAATTGCCTTGACCGAATGTTTATATGCACATCGATTATTGCCTGGAAGTATTGTTTTTTTGCCCGAAACTCAAAAACAGAATCAAATACCAAGATTATTAGCTAAGAAAAGAAAGTTGAATATTAATAATTTACAATACAATGAGTCTAAAATTAATCATCAAGATTTAATCTCAGAAATTGAACTATCAAATCCAATTAAAAATCAAGGTATTAAAACAAATATTGGAATGGCAGTAAATTGTTTTATTTTTGGAGATTGGAAAGGTGGGTTTAATTTTGTTGTAAGTGTTTTGAGACAAGAACCTTTTAAAATAGGTTTTGTAATAAAAGAACTTCTTGTCGTTTTTTTTAAAAGATTAAGACAAAAACCATTTTTGAGAGTTAGATAAATTTAGAACACCAAATTAAATCAAAATATGTCATCAGGATATTTGTATGTTGCTAATCAAAAAAAATTTATAAATGAGGCGATTGTTTCGGCTCAGTCTATAAAACGATTTTCTAGCCTTCCAATTGCTTTAGTAACAAATTTAGAAGTTATTGATGATGAAGTAAAACATTTTTTTGATGAAATAGTGGTTGTGTCAGAACTGAAAGAGCATACTTATTTAGCAAAAATAATTGGTATTCAAAATTCCCCATTCCAAAACACGATCTTTTTAGATAGTGATACTTTTGTGTGTTCTGATATTTCTGAATTATTTGACTTAATGAAAATTGTAGATATTGCAACTACACAAGAAGTAACAAAACACACTCATGAATTTGGTGGAATGAGTTTTAAAAATATTTTTCCAGAATTTAATTCAGGAGTTATAGTTTTTAGAAAAAATCAAGTTACGACTAAAATCTTTGAAGATTGGCTTCAAATCTGTATTGATTTAAAAATTAAAATTGACATGCCAGGATTGCGTGAAGCAATATTGAAAAATATAGATCAAGTTAAATTTTCAATAATTCCAGAGGAATATAATTCTCATGGCTACAAAACAATGGTAATTTTAAATGGAGAAGTAAAAGTAATTCATGAACGTTTAGGTGAAAATTGGAAATCTGTAACACCTTTTTTTCAGAGTTTCAAGAAAATGGAAAAATTTGCTAGAAAAATAAATAAACTCCATTACAAACGACTTTATGTTCCATATCTGGGTGTCATTCCATACAGGTACAGCCCCTCAAATCTAGTGTATAAATTAAAAAAAGTATTAGGAGTTAAAAGAACACCAAAAAATTATTAAATTGTATGAAAATCAAAAATCCCATAATTCCAATAAACTCTATTTTTATAGGAAATAAAAACGATTTAGATTACAAAGCAATTTGTGTTTTTTCTGCAATTGGTTTTTTTTTAGATCAAGATACTTATTTCAAAAATCAAAAGGTTTTAAAACCAGGTTTTGAATATGAAATTGATAGTTTAAACAATACAATAATTTCTGAAAAGCCATATTTTTCATGGCATTACTCACCAATACAACGATCTTTCGAGGAAACAGTTTTAGAGTTTGCAAATCTTTTTGAAAAAATAATTAAAGAACAAGTTGGCGACAAACAAGTTATTTTACCACTCTCTGGAGGATTAGATAGTCGTACTCAAGCAACAGCCCTCAGTTATTTAGGAGTCAAAGTAAAATCATATAGTTATGCTTTTACTAATGGATTTGACGAAACAGTATATGGTAAAAAAATATCAAAAATTTGTAAATTTCCTTTTCTATCCTGGAAAATTCCAGTAGGATATTTATGGAAAAAAATAGATGATTTGTCAAGGATGAATAATTGTTACTCAGAATTTACGCATCCAAGACAACTCGCACTAATAGAAAAATATGCTAACCTTGGAGATTTGTTTAGTCTAGGACATTTAGGAGATCTTTTTTTTGATGATTTAGGAGTGTCAAATTCCATGAGTTTTGAAGATCAAGTACAAATTACAATAAAGAAAATTCTAAAAAAAGGTGGATTGGAATTAGCAAATAAATTGTGGAGTAATTGGAAATTAGAAGGGAATTTTGAAGTTTATCTTGAACAGAGAGTTCGTGAATTGCTGAATAAAATTGATATTCCAGATAATGCAAACGCGAGAATTCGAGCCTTTAAAAGTTTGTATTGGGTGCCAAGATGGAGTTCAACTAATTTATCAATCTTTGAATCGGTAAAACCTATTTCGCTTCCATACTATGACAATAGAATGTGCGAGTTTATTTGTACTGTCCCAGAAAAATATCTTTCTGGAAGGCAAATACAAATTGCTTACATAAAATTAAGAAACCCTAAAATTGCTAAAATAACTTGGCAAGAAAAACGACCTTTTAATTTATATAATTATCATTTGAACAAATTTCCTTATAATTTTCCATACAAAGTAATAAATAAATTAAAACGAATGTTTTCTGTAAATAAATTCATTCAACGAAATTGGGAATTACAGTTTCTTGGTAAAGAAAATGATATTGAACTAAAAAGGCATCTTTTTGAAAACGAATCGTTTAATGAATTAATTCCTGAAGAAATTGTTTCTCATTTTTATAACCAATTTAAAACTAAAGATGCAGTTTTCTATTCTCATCCTTTAAGTATATTGCTCACTGTATCACTATTTACCAAACGAAATTCAAAAAAATGAAAATAGGTTTAGTTTTACCCAATCTCCCTGGATATTCTGAGACCTTTTTCAATTCTAAAATCATAGGATTACAAAAAAAAGGTTTTGAAGTAGTTTTAATTGTCAATTCAAATTCTGTTCAAACCGACTTGAAATGTAAAATTGTTAAATCTCCAAGCCTATCAGGAAATGCATTTTTAAAATTTGTTACTAGTATTTTTTATTTTTCTAAATCTTTAGTGTTTAATTTTTCAACTACAAAAAAATTATTCATTTTGAATAAGAAAGATGGACTTTCTTTTTTAAAAAATGTAAAGAATATTATAATCAATTCTCACATTCTAAATCAAAAACTCGATTGGTTGCATTTTGGATTTGGAACTATGGCTCTTGAACGAGAAAATATTGCTGAGTCAATTGGTGCAAAAATGGCGGTAAGTTTTAGAGGTTTTGATCATTATGTTTATCCAGCAAACAATAAAAATTGTTACGATTATTTATTTTCCAAAAATGTTAAATATCATGTTCTTTCAAATGCAATGAAAAAAGATTTAGAAAAAAACAAAAATTTTAAATCCGAAGTTGTAAAAATCACACCAGCTATTGATTCAAGTTTTTATGTAAAAGTTCAAACAAGTAACAATGATTTTTTGAATATAATCACAGTGGCACGTTTACATCCAATCAAAGGTTTAGAATATTGTGTAGAGTCTATGTTTTTGTTAAAAGAAAACAACATTAAATTTCATTATACAATTGTTGGAGACGGAAACGAGAAAAATAATTTACTAGAATTAATCCAAAAATTAGGTTTAAAAAATGAAATTACCCTAGCAGGAAAGTACTCACCTGAAGAAGTGAAAAATCAATTACAACAATCAAATTTGTATCTTCAATACAGTATCGAGGAAGGTTTTTGTAATGCTTTGCTAGAAGCACAAGCGACAGGATTAATATCGATTGTTAGTGATGCCGAAGGATTAATGGAGAATATTGTAGATTTAGAAACAGGTTTTGTAGTTCCTAAAAAAAACGAAAAACTTTTAGCAAACAAAATTATCGAAACTTCAAAATTAACTTTTAAGGAAAAAATGCAAATATCTCAAAACGCTATTCAAAGAGTCAAAAACGAATTTGAAATCGAAAAACAAATTGAAAAATTTGTAGATTTTTATAAAAATTAGAAATGAGAAAATTCATTCTACAATCTTTTTTATTTGTACTTCCTATTATACTGATGGGATATTTAGTAGATGTTTATTTATCAAATACACTAAAAAAATCAAATTCATACACAGGAGAGTTTCCAACTTGGAATGCTGTTTTGGATGGAAAAGTGAATTCACAAATCGTAATTTGTGGAAGTTCTAGAGCCGTGTATCATTTTGATCCCATTTTGTTAGAAAAACAACTTAATAAATCAGCATTTAATTTAGGCGTAAATGGTCATAGTTTTAAATTACAAAATTTGAGAAACGATTTATTTTTAGAAAAAAATAGATTACCCCAATTAATAATTTACTCTGTAGATGCTCGCACACTAGCAACAAATAAAGAATTATATAATCCAGATCAATTTTTGCCCTATTTGCTTTGGAATTCAAAAATGGAAACAACGATTAATTGTTACGAAACTTACAATTGGTTTGATTACAAAATTCCTTTAATTCGCTTTTATGGAAAATTTACGGCTTTAAAAACCATTTACTCTTTAAGTTTGCACTCAAAAATAAATCCAATTTTGAGAATAAAAGGATATAAAGGTAATGAAGCAGTTTGGAATAATGATTTTGAAAAGGCAAAAATAAAGTTAGGAAAATATAAAACAGATATAAATGCAAGTTTAAAATCTGATTTTGAAAAATTTATTCAAAATTACCAATCAAAAAAAATTAAGATAGTTTTAATTTATTCTCCAGAATATATCGATGGTCAAAAATTTATCATAAACAGAAATGAAAGTGTAGACATATTCAAATCATTTGCAAAAAAATATAATTTATTATATTTAGACTTTGCAAAAGATTCAATTTGTTTGGATAAAAAATATTTTTATAATGCATCACATCTCAACAAAACAGGAGCTGAGTTGTTTACCTCAAAAGTTGCTGACACTATTCAAAAACTTAAAATATTGAAAGACTAATGCTATTTAATTCTATCAATTTCGCAATATTCTTAACCATAGTATTTATAATTTATTGGTTTTTAGCGAACAAAAATCTAAAAACCCAGAATTTATTACTCTTGGTTTCGAGTTATTTTTTCTATGCTTGTTGGGATTGGCGTTTTTTGTTTTTGCTTGTTTTTTCAACAGTTTTAGATTATTACACAGGAATAAAAATGTGCGAATCTAAAAATCAATCTTCAAGAAAGTTTTGGTTTTGGCTCAGTATTTCTATCAATTTGGGATTTTTAGGAGTTTTTAAATACTATAACTTTTTTGCTGAAACCTTCGCTTTTTCAATTTCTAAATTCGGATTTCAAATCAATCCAATGATGTTGAACATTATTTTGCCAGTTGGAATTTCGTTCTACACTTTTCATGGATTGTCCTATGTAATTGATATTTATAAAAATCGAATCCAAGCCGAAAAAAATTTTATTGATTATTCTGTATTTGTTAGTTTTTTTCCACTTTTAGTTGCTGGACCAATCGAACGGGCTACACATTTGTTACCACAAATCAAAGTCAATCGCAATTTTGATTACAATAAGGCAGTAGATGGATTAAAACAAATTTTGTGGGGATTGTTCAAAAAAGTAGTTATAGCAGACAATTGCGCCAAATTTGCAAATCTAATTTTTGATAATTCCGATCATTACTCTGGAAGTACGATGGTAGTAGGAGCCTTGTTTTTTACTTTTCAGATTTACGGAGATTTTTCAGGCTATTCAGATATTGCCATTGGCACTGCTCGACTTTTTGGGATTGATTTATTGCGTAATTTTGCTTTTCCATATTTTTCTAGAGACATTGCAGAGTTTTGGCGTCGTTGGCATATTTCATTATCATCTTGGTTCAAAGACTATTTGTATATTCCACTCGGAGGAAGTAATGGAAGTATGTGGATGAAAATCAGAAACACATTCATCATTTTTTTAGTTAGTGGTTTTTGGCATGGTGCAAATTGGACTTTTATAATCTGGGGATTATTGAATGCTCTGTATATATTACCATCAATTATATTTAAAACTAATAGAAATAATTTGAATGTTGTTTCACAAGGCAGGCTTCTTCCTGCTTTAAAAGACTTTTTTTCAATTATAACTACTTTTGGACTAACTGTATTTGCATGGATATTTTTCAGAGCAAATAATCTTAATCAAGCATTAGCTATTGTATCACAAATTTTTTCTAAAAGTTTATTTAAAATACCATATTTCAATGATGGAACTTTGAGTATTCCAACAATTTGTCTAGTTTTAATTTTTGTATTGATTGAGTGGATTGGTAGAGAAAATCAATATGCCATTGCAACAATAGTTTCTAAAAAACCAAAATTCATTCGTTGGGGGTTTTATTATCTAATTTTGATTGTAATTTTTATTTTTGCAGGTTCTAATCAACAATTTATATACTTTCAGTTTTAAAAAATAATATTCAAAATAAATAATTCAAATTGAAAATTTATATTCCAAACATCGATTTCAAAAATACAAACAGAAAAGAACTGTTTATATTAACTCGCCCTTTTTTTGGCAAAAATAAATGGATAGATTCAGATGAATTAAAATCTCATTGGGGTTTGATTTCAATGGAATTTGAGTTGGTTGATACTGTTGAAAAAGCAACTATTGTTTTGATACCACTTTCTATTAACCATTATTTTCACAAAAATAAAAAAAGAGAATTACAAGAATTAAATCAAAAATGTAAACTAAATAATGTAAAAGCATACGGTTTTATTTCGGGAGATTTCGGGATTATATTTCCTGATTTTTCGAATATAATTTATTTTAGGCTTGGTGGGTTTAAATCGCAAGTTTCAGATAAGAATATTGGCTTTCCTTTTTCTGTGTCAGATCATTTTCAAAAGTTTTTCAAACAAACTGATCCAATTCCAAAATCTAAAGAAGAATTCCCAATTATTGGTTTTTGTGGACATGCAACACTTTCAAAAGTAAAAGAAATCAAAGAAATTGCAAAATGTTGTATTGAGAATACAAAACGTTTTTTCAAGAATCCATTTCGTAAAGATTGGGAAACCTTGTTCGCTTCCGCTTTTGAACGAGCAAGTATTTTACAATTATTTGAAAAATCAGAATTTGTCAAAACCAATTTTATTTATAGAAAAAACTATCGCGCTGGAGCAATTTCTGAAAAAGATAGAGAAAAAACCACTATGGAATATTATAAAAACATTTATGAATCGGACTATATTTTATGCGTTCGTGGTGGCGGAAATTTTTCAGTTCGATTTTATGAAACCATGCTAATGGGGAAAATTCCAGTTTTTATTAATACAAATTGTTTGTTGCCTTTTGAAAATCAAATCAATTGGAAAAATCATGTGGTTTGGATTGAATGGAAAGAAAGAAAAAACAGTGCACAAATTGTTTCGAATTTTCATAAAAGTTTATCTAACGAAGATTTTATATATTTACAAAAAAGCAATAGAAAACTTTGGAAGGAAAAACTTTCTGTTTCGGGAATGCTAAAAACGATTGAAAATGATTTTTGATTTTTTAAAATACCTTAAACCAATCCTTCAATTTAATTTGAAACCAAAAATTGATTTTGGTTATTTTCCTACTGTAAAAAAACTTGAGGAATTAAATATTCATTTTGAAATGGATTCAACTTATAAAAACGATAATTCTCAAGAAAGAGATATTGCTTGGACTGCTTTTCAAAAAGGATTTATTAATAAAAATCTTGAATCTGGTTTAGATGTTTGGCAAAAAGTTACAATTCCAATTCATGATGAGTATGTGTTTTTGCGTAAAAATTTTCACAAGGCTTGGGTTTTATATGTTTTGACGATTCGAATATTAACATTAAACAATCCGTTTCGAGAAATTAGTCTGTATTTGAAAACCAGAAAAATAAAACGTGTTGATTATTTCAGTGACCCAATCAAATTCCTAGATTATGATTTTTTCGAAAGCCCGTTAATTAAGCAAAATCCATTAGTTTCTGTAATTATTCCGACACTAAATCGATATGAATATCTAAAAGATGTTTTTCGAGATTTAGAAAATCAAACCTATAAAAATTTTGAAGTTATAGTAGTAGATCAAACAGATAATTTCCAAGAATCGTTTTACAAAGGTTGGAAACTAGATGTAAATTTTTGGTTTCAAGAAGAAAAAGCACTTTGGAAAGCCAGAAACGAAGCCATAAAATCAGCAAAAGGAGATTTTATTTTGCTTTACGATGACGATTCTTTAGTCGAAAACGATTGGATTTTTGAACATCTCAAAACAATAGATTTTTTCGATTGCGACATTTCTTCTGGAGTTTCGATTAGTGTAGTTGGAGATGAGGTTCCAAAAAATTATAATTATTTTAGATGGAGTGATCAATTAGATACTGGAAATGTACTATTAAAGAAACAAATTTTTAAAAGTATTGGATTGTTTGACACACAATTCGAGAAACAACGAATGGGCGATGGAGAGTTTGGATTGCGCGCCTATTTGGCAGGATTTTCAAACGTTTCTAATCATAAAGCAAAAAGGATTCATCTCAAAGTTAGCAAAGGAGGACTTCGTCAAATGGGAAGTTGGGATGGATGGAGACCAAAAAAGTTATTTGGACCACGACCAGTGCCAAGCGTATTATATGTTACACGAAAATACTTTGGAAATAATTCATGTAGATTATATATTCTAAAAGAAATTTTACCTTCATTGATTCCATATAGATTTAAAAAATCTAAAATATTAAAACTAATTTCGTTTTTGTTTTTACCATTTGTTTTGCCTTTAGTTTTGTTTCAAGTTGTGAAATCGTGGAGTTTGGCAAGTATTAAATTAAAGCAAGGAGAAATGATTTCAAAACTATAATAATGAAAACTAATGACATTAAAATTCTTCAAATAATTGACACTCTTGATGTTGGTGGTGCAGAAAAAATTTTTATAAATATGTTAAATCTTTTATCTAAAAATAATTATCAAATAACTGCTTTTTTTATTTTGAGTAAAGGAAAACTTTCAGAAGATTTAGATGATAATATTTCAATTATTGAACTTTTTAGAAATTCTAAATTTAATTTAAAAAATTTATATCAATGTTATAAAATAGTTAGGAGTTATGATATTTTGCATTGTCATTCATGGCATGTTTATCGATATATAAAATTAGTGTGTTTTTTATTTAGAGTAAAATCTAAAATTATTCTACAAGATCATTATGGTAATTTAGATTCTAAGTCAATGGAGCGTTTAATTTATAAAACGATTCTAAAACCAAAGTATTACATTGGAGTTAGTTCAATTTCATTAGATTGGATTACAAACTTAATAAAAATAGATAAAAAAAATGTTTTTTTACTTCGAAATATCATTCATAAATATGAGAAAAAAAATTTTCAAAATATAAAAGATAAATCGGGTATTGTTTTAGTTTCAAACATAAAAGAAATAAAGAATCAACTTTTTGCGGTAAAACTTTTAAATAATTTTGAAGATCAGTTGTCATTAATAGGTATTATTCAAAATAAAAGTTATTATCAATCTATACTACTTGAAAATCCTAAGCATAAATTAATTTCGAATATTACAAATGTTCAAGAAGTTTTACTAGAGTATAAGTTAGGGCTTCATTGTTCTAAAAAAGAAACAGGACCCTTGGTTTTAATTGAATATTTAGCACAAAATCTACCTTTCTTGAGTTATGAAACTGGTGAAGTTTCAAAAATATTAAAACCTCATTTTCCAGAGTATTTCATTGACAACTTTGAGATTAAAGAATGGGAAAAAAGAATACACTTTCTTTTAAATTCAAAGCCCGACATCAATAAAATGAATTCTATCTTTGATAAATATTTTAGTTCAGAAAACTATTTTAATGAATTAATAAAAATTTATACATGTATAAGAAATTAACTATCGTTTCAGACTCAGCGTTATCCATTCGAGGTAAAACCTCATTTGGTTTTTCCTCTGTGGTAAATGAAATTGAATTTTTTGAAGAAAAATTTGAAAGTATAGTTTGGATAGGAGCAGATTATACTAATTTTGATTCTAGTTCTTTAATGCAAGAAATTATTAATCCAAAAATAAAACTAATTTTTATTCCAAGACTTGGAGGAAAAAAAATTATAAATGTTTTTGAAATTTTTTTATATTACCCGATTTTATTTTTTATAATTCTAAAAAACATCTATAATTCAGATGTTATTCATACTCGTGCTCCTTCTCATGCCTCTTTTATAGCGGTCATGATTTCTTTTTTCTTTAAAAGTAAAGTTTGGTGGCACAAGTTTGCTGGAGATTGGAATGAATCGACATTACCTTTTTTTTATAGATTTCAGCGCAATATGCTCATAAAATCTCGACACTCTAAAGTAACCATCAACGGATTTTGGCACGATCAACCAACTCATTGTTTGTCGTTCGAAAACCCTTGTTTATCATTAAACGAAATCGAAATTGGAGAATCAATTTCAAAAAATAAAAATTTCAATATTCCTTTTGTTTTTACTTTCGTAGGTCGATTAGATTCAGAAAAAGGTGTTGACGAAATTATTGAAGCTCTAAAAACGATTTCATTTGACTCGATTGACAAAGTTCATTTTGTTGGTAATGGCGAAAATTTAGAATATTATAGAAATGAAACTCTGTTTTTGAAAGAAAAAGTAGTTTTTCATGGATTTTTAGAAAAAACACAAGTTCACGAAATATTAAAACAAGCTCATTTTTTTCTTTTACCTTCAAAGTCAGAAGGTTTTCCGAAAGTTATTGCAGAGGCTTGTTGCTATGGAGCAATTCCAATTGTTTCGAACGTTGGTAGTATTTCGCATTATGTAAACAATTTAAACGGATTTGTTTGGAAAATAAAATCCAATGAAAATTTTAGTTTAAGTATTCAAAAAGCAATTAATTCTAATTCGATTTCTTTAAAAGAAAAATCAATTGCAGGAATCGAATTGGCTAAAAAGTTTACTTTTGTGAATTATGTTCAAAAATTAGAACAAATTTTCTAACAAAAATTATCTAGATTTCCATGAGTAAAAAAATCAGTACTTATTTTGGGATTGTTTTGTTTCATGTTCTCATTGGATATTTGGTTTACTTACTTCCTATCTTAGCATTAGTATATTCCATCTTGACTTCCATCATTGGAATAGTTTGGGTTCTTAAAACAAGAAACAAAAATAACGAAGTACTTCTGGTTTCTGCCTATTTTGTTGGTATCGAAGTTTTTCTTCGAATGTCTGACGGAATACCACTATACGAGTTTTGTAAATACGCAGTCATGTTTTTCATGATTTTAGGAATGATATATAAAGGAGTTTCTAAAAACGCTATCGGTTTTTGGCTCAATTTACTTCTTTTAATTCCTGGAGTAATTATTGGAATTGCAACCCTTGAAAACACAGATCGAATCAGAAAAGACATACTCTTTAATATTTCTGGGCCACTTTGTATAGCTATTGCAGCGTTATACTGTTTAGATAAAAAAATCACTATAAAAGAACTCAATAAATTGTTATTGTTTGTGGGGTTGCCAATCATTTCATGCTTAACCTATTTGTATTTTTATACCCCAGATTTAAAAGAAGTAACATTTGGTACCGACTCAAACTCAAATCTATCGGGTGGTTTTGGTGCCAATCAAGTTTCAACGATTTTGGGGCTAGGAATGTTTGTTTTTTTTACAAGATTAATTCTTGAATCCAAAAATGTTGTAGTTTTTCTTCTAAACCTTTTGATTATGTTTTATGTCACGTATCGAGGCATTTTAACTTTTTCAAGAGGAGGAATGGTAACAGGAATACTCATGATAATTGCTTTTTCAATTTATATTTATATTTTTTCAAAAAGTAAAACCAAGTTTAAATTAGGTTTTATATATGTTTTTTTTGGAGCGCTTTTAATTTCTTCCTTTATATATACTTCATTCCAAACCAATGGTTTTATCGATAAAAGATATGCAAATAAAAATGCCGCAGGTAACGAAAAAGCAGATGTTACCACTGGACGGGCTGATATTTTCGAATCAGAAATAAACATGTTTCTTGACAATCCAATTTTTGGTGTTGGAGTTGGAAAAGGAGCAGAGATTAGGCAAGAGGATACTGGTGTTGCTATGAATTCACATGATGAAATTTCCAGAATGTTTGCAGAACATGGTTCTTTGGGAATTATCTCATTGTTGATTTTATTGTTAACGCCAATTTTTTTATACCGAAACAATAAGCAACATATTTATCTTTTTCCGTTTTTGGCATTTTGGTTTTTGACAATCAATCATGGAGCAATGCGAACTGCTGCACCATGTTTTATATATGCTTTGACTTTGCTAACAGTTAAATTTGATGCCTCTGATTTTGAAACATAATTACAAAACATTGAAATTGAGTTTTTTAATTTTTCTTTGATAATTGTGTTGTGATTTAACAATAAATCGCAACAAAACGCTTTACTTTGTAGATATAATTAAGAATAATTGTGAAAAATAAAAGCATACATTTCGAAATTTCTGAACGTAAGTTATTGCTTCGGGTTTTTGATGTATGTTCTGTTTTGATGATGCTTCATTTTGTAAATCTTGTTTTTAAATTTACCTATTTCGATATTTCTGCTACCAATTTTTATTGGGTAATTGTTCTTGGACTCTATATTTTAATTTTTGGTTCCGTGTTTGAAATGTATAATTTGCAAGTGGCAAGCAACCAATTTCAAATTACAAAAAGTGTACTTTTAACATCGACCACAACAGTTTTGATATATTTGTTAACGCCAATTTTCACTCCAATTTTGCCATCTAATCGTTTGCAAATTATTTATTTCTTCTTGTCCGTTTTTATTGCATTATATCTTTGGAGAACTTTTTACTTAAAATTTTTGGCATCTAAAAGATTTCAGAAAAATGTAGTTTTGGTTTGCGATGTAGATCAAGTCGATGAGTTAATTCAAGGAATTCAAAATGTAGATCCAAATTATTCAATCATCGGATTTGTTAATACAGATCAAAATTCGACTTCTAAATTTCAATCTAATATAAAATTAATTTCTATTGATAAATTAATCGAGTTTTCAAGATTGAGATCAGTTTCTGAAATTGTGGTTGCCTCTCAAAAAACGGACGGAATTACTGCAAACTTATATTCTCAATTGTTGAACTCGCTTGAAAATGGTTTTATAATCAGAGAATATACTCAAGTCTATGAAAGTATTACACAACGAATTCCAGTTCAATTAATTGCGAAAGACTTTTATAAATTTTTTCCGTTTAGCAGAAGTAATCACAACCAATTATATTTACTTTTCATGAAAATTTTTGAAATTTTGATTTCAATAATCGGAATTTTAATTGGAATTTTTCTCATGTTACCAATTTACATTTTCAATTTCATCGGAAACCGAGGTGATTTATTTTATACACAAGAGCGTGTTGGAAAAAACGGCAAAACATTTACGATATACAAATTCCGGAGTATGGTCAATAATGCAGAAACAGAAAATGCAGTTTTTGCGACTACCGATGATTATCGAATTACCCCTTTTGGGAAATTTCTTCGAAAGTCAAGAATTGATGAATTTCCACAATTTATAAATATTCTCAAGGGTGATATGTCAGTTATTGGTCCACGACCAGAAAGACCTTTTTTTGTAAAAGAAATTTCAGAAATCATGCCTTTTTATGAAACACGACACGTTGTGAAACCAGGATTAACGGGTTGGGCGCAAGTAAATTATTCTTATGGTGAGTCTATTGAAGATAGTTTGATAAAATTGCAATATGATTTATATTACATCAAACATCGAAGTGTGTTTTTGGACATCAATATTATGCTAAAAACATTAAGTACGGTTTTATTTTATCGTGGACAATAATTGATTTTTATTTCTAAAAAGCAAAATACTTGTACTCAAAATCATAGGTATCATAATGTACAAATGGATTTTATTTAGCATATAAATCACATAAATTCCAATGCAAATCAAACAAAATTGGCTGATTCTTTTAACCAAAACAGCGTTCTTTTTGAACGTAAAGAACACTAAAACCAAAAGCATTGGATTAAAAAGTAAAATATTATAATTCCACAAAACTTCTTCGTGAAACGAATACAATCCAATGGCAGAAAAAAGAAATCCAATAATTCCAATAATTAAAAAATAAATTATTGTTGTGCCTTTTTTATTTAAAACGACAAAAATCAAAAGTATAAAAATCAAAAAATAAATACTGTCAAAAACAGAAGTATTAGTTTCTCGTTTGGCATCAAAATTAGTTTTGGTTTCTGAAACTAAGTTTTGATTTTTGTATTTTGTATTTTTTAAATTTTCTAATAAATCCAAAGGCAAAAACAATTTACTTGCTTTTTCATCGACTTTGGTTCCAAAAATGATATTGATTCCCAATTTCATAAAAAAATGATTTTTTACAAAAGGGAATAAAACTTCGCGATAGGTTCTTGTTTCAATATTTTTTTTGACAATTGGTTTGTTAACCAAAACATCATTTAGAATATCCATGACTTTTGTAGTGCAATTTCTGTCAATAAATTTATAGGTGTAAAAACGGGTATCAGAATAAATAACTGAATTTAATTTATTGTACAAAATTTGTTTCTCTTGAAAAGAAATATTCAAATTTTGTTCATAAATACTTCTGTTTTCTTCGTGATAACTTTCTTCGAAATCACGATATGGATAGGAAATTGCAAAATATTTCATGTCACCTTTTACAAATTTCAAAATAAAATACTCGGTATTGAAATCGAACATTCCGTAGTTGTAAACCAAGTCAATTCCGTTTAAAGGATCGTTCACTCGAATTGCCGTGTGACCATAAAGCGAATGCGACTCATCTGCTAAACCAATAGTTAAAACGCTAATTTTAGCATTTTCAGAAAGTTTCATGAATTGAGAAAACCCCGAAAATGAATTTATGAAAATAAAAAAGTAAAGGCATTTTTTGAGTAAAGTTGTAGTCATATCTTTATAACTATCTAAAAATGGATAAGTCTACTTTCAGAGAAAAAACATTAGAATAAAGCGCAGCACTTTGATTTCCTAAATCGGTGAGTGCATAATCAATTTCAATACCTCGATATTTGAATCCAACTCCAAAATTAGGTTGAAAATCTACTTTTTGAGTACGGTCAATTTGAGTTATTTTTTGAAAATTCCCAACTCCAACCCTCAAAAAAGCCAAGTTTGAATAGCCACCTTCAAAACCCAAGGCTGGACTCACACTCACAAAATTCGAAGAAATAATATCATTGGTTCTAAAAAATTGCATATTCAAATTAGCAGCCGCTAGCAAAGTGAAATCATCATGAAATTCAAATTTTTTCGACATCCCAAGTTGTGCTTTTGGCAAGGTAATTTCTGATGTTTCTGGTAATTCTTGATTTTGTCCCGGGATAGCATTTTTTATGGTTGCAAATTCAGTTTCATCAATATTCCAAATGTTATAGGTGGTTGTGATATCTCGAAGCATTAATCCAAATTTCCAATTATTTCGTTCGAATTGCAATCCAGCATCAAAGCCAAATCCCCATGAACTGGCAAAGTTTCCAATAATTCTTCGAATTATTTTTGCATTCACACCATATTGAAATCCAGGAACTTTCAGTTTTCGAGCATAAGAAAACGTAAAACCATAATCAGCAGTAGAAAAAAGACTAACACGATTGTAATTTATGTTTCCCTGATTATCAATTAATTGTGTGGTATTTAAAATATTATCAACTCCAAACCGAATTGCGGAAAATCCCCAAGCACTTTCTTGATCTATTGGTGCAGCATAAGCGGCAAAATCATATTGTGCAATGTTTGCGAAATAACTAGCGTGCATAAACGAAACTTGTTTGTCTTCGAGATTTATGAGACCTGCAGGATTCCAATAGGTTGAATTCACATCATTAGAACTTGCAGTAACTGCATTTGACATTCCAAGTGCAGCTGCATCAACTCCAATAGACAAGAAATCATTAGAATATTTTCTAACAGTTTGCCCATTAGAAATTTGCGTTAATATGACCAGTAAAAGTAATCCTAGTTTCTTCAAAATTTGTTATTTATGAAATGCAGAATAATTTGATTTCGGTGTAAAAATATGATATTTTGATGAAGTTGTTTCTTGATTTCATAAAATTTTATGATATGTAAACGAACGATTTAAAATCTATGATAAAAAACGTACATCTCTTTCATATATTGTATTAAATTTGTGAACTTTGAAAATAAATATATAAATATGAACATAAAAAAACATATTCCGAATCTGATCACACTTGCTAATCTTTTTTGCGGTTGCGTTGCAGTAGTCTTTGTTGCGAAATTTCAATTCGAAAAAGCATTTTTATTTGTTTGTCTTGGGATTTTTCTAGATTTTTTTGATGGATTTTTTGCTCGACTTTTTAAAGTTTCAAGCCCATTAGGACTACAACTTGATTCGTTAGCAGACATGGTAACAAGTGGCGTTGTTCCTGGTTTTGTAATGTTTCAAATGTTTCAAGGTATGGAATATGATCCAGGGTTGATTTCGGTTTTTTCTGCAATTGGTTTCATAATCACTTTGGGTGCTTGCTATCGTTTGGCAAATTTTAATATTGATACGCGACAATCAGATTCGTTTATTGGCTTGCCAACTCCAGCAAATGCTTTGTTTATTTTGAGTTTGCCTTTTTGTTTTGGAGAACATTTCAGTACAGATTATGACTCAAATTTGCTTTATAAAAAGATAGCATTGGTTGTAATAAGTTTGTTAAGCGCTTACATTATGAATGCTGAACTTCCTTTATTTTCATTGAAAATCAAATCTTTTAATTTAAAAGATAACTTGTTGCAAATTATTTTTCTGTCAGTTTCAGTTCTTTTAATTGTTATTTTCCATTTTTTAGGTATGGCATTGGCAATTGTTTTTTATGTAGTATTATCGGTTTTCAAGAATTTGATTTTCAAGAAATAGTAATATGAAAAAAACAATTCCTAGAAAAAAAGCGATAAATAATAAATCTATTTTTGATTCGAAATTTTTTTGGTCACTTGTGATTTTTGTTTTTGTTTTGGGATTTGGATATTATAAAAGGAATGCTTTAGCCCATTATTTTGGTTTCAAATCAGATAAAATTCTCAAAGAAGATAAAAAATATGCTTCAAGAAATGCTGCTGTTCTTGCAGAAAATGAGGGTAATGTTGCAGGAATTGATATCTCACAATATCAAGGAAAAATTGATTGGGACAAAGTCAAACTCATCAATAAAAAATATCCTATTGGGTTTGTGTTTATTCGAGCATCAGTTGGGAATGATTCTGATGATTCTAGATTCAAATTCAATTGGAAAGAAGCAAAAAAACATAAGATAATTCGTGGGGCTTATCATTATTATCGTCCAAACGAAAATTCTGTGGAACAAGCTGAAAGATTTATTCGATTAGTTCAACTCGAAAAAGGTGATTTACCACCAGTTCTAGACATTGAAAAATTGCCAGTTGAACAATCAATTGATAGTTTGAAAATGGGTTTAAAACGTTTTTTAAAAAAGATTGACGAACATTACAAAGTGAAACCAATTATTTATACAAGCCAAAAATACTATGAAGATTTTCTAGAAGAGGAATTCAAAGATTACACGTTTTGGATTGCGAATTACAATTTCATCGACGAAAAAATTAATGAAGATTTTCTTTTTTGGCAATTCACCGAAAAAGGAAAAATCGATGGAATTAAATACAATGTAGATATGAATATTTACAATGGAACTCCAAAAATGTTAAATTATTTGAGGATTGAGTAGGATTGATTTATATATTGGACTTATTTAATTAAGAACTTTAGAAAATAATTTTATTAATTTTAAATTGATTTTGTAAATTAAGAATAAATTTAATGTTTTAAAAAATATATTTTAGATTTTTTAACAAATAAGATTATTGGTTGTTACAAATTACACAACCTTCAAAATGTTTATATATTTTATGTTTTTTACATATTTCATATTTTTTAATACTATTTACAAATTCAAAAATTTCAAATTGTGAAGTTTTATTAATATGAATGATTTTATATTCATAAATCATAATTTTAAATTGATTTAATTTTTCAAAAAGCCATTCTTTTGTTGGTGCATAATTTAATAAGTTCCAGTTTTTTTCTTCAAAAACTCCATCAATTGTTGAGATTATAAATTCTTTTTGTTGATTGAAAATTTTACTATCCCAAATAATTTCTGAAACATCAAATCCTTCAAAACCCATACCAATTAATGTCCAATCTCTCTGAGCAAACCAAATTAAAATATCTTTTTTAAAATCATTAGTTGCATTTTCAATTCCTGAGATACATAACGTTTCAATGAAAACGGATGTTGCACCATTACTCAAATTGAAATATGAATTATTTACTTTTTGATTTGTAAAAATATTTGCCATAATACTTAAATTTAATTGCTGTCAATTACCAACTATCAATTTATTAAAATATTGATTTTAATATATTTCTTCAATAGTTTTAATTGTTTTAAAAATTCCAAAAATAAAAATCACTAAACCTAACATAAATAAATTTTTTCTTGATTTGAAACCAACAACTTCATTATTAATTTTAAAATGTTTATTCTTTAAAATGATTACTAAGCCTAAAATGGTCGAAATAACTCCTAAAGTAAGATTGTAAATGTTCATTTAAAAATCCAATTTCTTTTTTCTCAACTCAAAATTCTGGCCTAAATATACTTTGCGAACCATTTCGTCTTCGACCAATTCTTCAGGAATTCCTGCTTTTAAAATGCCACCTTCAAACATCAAATAGGTTTTATCAGTAATCGCTAATGTTTCCTGAACGTTGTGATCGGTAATTAGAATTCCAATATTTTTATTTTTGAGTTGTGCCACAATACGTTGAATATCTTCTACAGCAACTGGGTCAACACCCGCAAAAGGCTCATCGAGCAAAATGAATTTAGGATCGGTTGCTAAACATCGAGCAATTTCTGTACGACGTCGCTCACCCCCCGAAAGTAAATCTCCGCGATTGGTTCTGATATGTTCCAAACTAAATTCTTCGATTAGCGATTCCATTTTTGCAATTTGTGCTTCTTTGGAAAGTTTGGTGAGTTGCAAAACACTCAAAATATTATCTTCGATACTCAATTTTCTAAAAACCGAAGCTTCTTGTGCCAAATATCCAATGCCATTTTGAGCACGTTTGTACATTGGATAATTGGTAATATTGGTATCATCAAGATAGATATTTCCAGAATTTGGTTTAACTAAACCAACAATCATATAAAACGAAGTAGTTTTTCCAGCACCATTTGGTCCTAAAAGTCCAACAATTTCTCCTTGATTCACTTCTACTGAAATTCCTTTAACGACACTTCGACCTTTGTAGGTTTTTATTAAATTTTCTGCTCTTAGTTTCATTCTGTTTTGGTTATTTGTAATTCGGTTATTTGACAAATTAACGCATAAACGCATCATCTAATTAACCTTTTAACTTCAATTTTAGATTTTTATAAATTCCTAAATCCTAAAATTCTTATTTCTGATTTTCCAATGCTTCCCAAAATTCGTAGGCTCTTCGCAAATGTGGTACTACAATTGTTCCTCCAACCAAGGTAGCAATTCCCATGGCTTCCATCATCTCTTCTTTTGTAACTCCTTCTTTGTGAGAAGTTTCTAAATGATATTTCACGCAATCGTCACATCGCAAAACGGCAGATGCAACCAAACCCAAAAGTTCTTTAGTTTTCACATCAAGTGCGCCAGCGGCATAGGCATTAGTATCGAGATTGAAAATTCGTTTAACAATTTTGTTGTTATCGGCCAACAATTTTTCGTTCATTTTTGAACGATATTCATTAAATTCTTGAATTATATCAGACATTTTTTTGTTTTTTATTTACAAATACAGCAATTAAAATGCTTGCTTCGTAGAGGATTAATAATGGAATTGAAACTATAATTTGACTTAAAATATCAGGTGGAGTGATGATTGCGGCTACAATTAGAATAATAACAATTGCATACCTTCTGTATACTCGTAAAGTAGTTGCGGTTACTAGACCAAATTTTGTCAAGAAGTAAATGATTATTGGTAATTCGAAAATGATTCCGCACGAAATGGCAGATGTTTTAACCATTCCAATATAATTATCAACCTTAAATTGATTTTGTATGGCTTTGCTGACATTAAATCCTCCAAAAAAGTTGATTGAAAGAGGTAAAATCAAATAATAACCAAATAAAACACCTAAAAAGAATAATAACGAAGACGATAAAATGAATCCAACAGCACTTTTCTTTTCGTTTTTGTACAAAGCGGGACTAATGAATTTCCAAATTTCCCAAAGAATATATGGAAAACCTAGAATGAAACCAGCACTTATACAAGTCCATAAAAAAATTGAAAATTGTCCACCAAGTTCGGTACTTTGAATTATGAATGGCATTTTATCAACACACATTCCACCATCATTAGTATTAAGATAATGTGTTAATTCACAAAACTTTCGATACGTAATAAAATCAGGATTTAGAGGCGCAAAAATGACTTTTTCGAAAATAAAATCAATAATAAAATACGACAAACAAGACACAATTAAAATTGCTGCTGTAATTCTGATCAGTAACCATCTCAAATCTTCGAGATGATCTAGAAAAGACATTTCTTTGAGTTCTTTTTCAGCCATTATATAATTCCTTCTTTTAAAATATCATGTAAATGTAACACACCTTTATAAATGTCATTTTCTACAACCACTAATTGCGTTATTTTATATTTCTCTAAAATCTGAAAAGCATCAATAACTTTTGCATCAAATGCTATTAATTTAGGGTTTTTAGTCATGATATCTTTAGCGGTTAAATGCGAAAATGAATCATTTTCGTTCAACATTCGTCGTATATCACCATCGGTTATAATACCAATTACTTTTTCGTTTTCTAATACGGCGGTTACACCCAAACGTTTTTCTGAAATTTCGAAAATCACTTTCTTGATGTTCGCATTGGCCAAAACTGCGGGTTTCAATGTGTTTTCTAACATATCATTTACTCGGAGCAATAATTTTTTTCCCAAGGCGCCACCAGGATGATATTTTGCAAAGTCTTGCGGCTGAAAATCACGCATTTCCATTAGGCAAACTGTCAAGGCATCACCCATGACTAATTGCGCAGTGGTACTGTCAGTTGGAGCCAAATTGTTTGGACACGATTCAGATTCTACGGTTGTGTTGAGAACAAAATCCGAGTTTTTAGCCAAAAAAGAATCTATATTTCCCGTAATTGCAATGAGTTTATTTCCGAAATTATTGATGATTTGAACCAAAACTTTAATTTCGGGGCTATTTCCGCTTTTTGATATACAAATTACAACATCATCTTTTTGAACCATACCTAAATCACCATGAATGGCTTCCGAAGCATGTAAAAACATCGACGGAGTTCCGGTTGAATTCATTGATGCAACAATTTTTTGAGCAATAATCGCACTTTTTCCAATGCCCGTTATTACGAGTCTAGTTTTACATTCGAAAATTAATTTTGTTGCGTCAACAAATGAATTATCTATAAAATCTGCTAGTTTTTCAATTGATTTACTTTCAGATTTAATGGTTTTTTTTGCAGACTTAATTATGTTTATATCAGTTATCAAAATAGTTTTACTATTAAAATTTGTTTGTTAAAAAGAAATTTATATCTTTATGTGATGCAAATTTAAGTAAAATACGATTAATAAAGAATGAATTCAAACGAAATTGATATACACAAGGAACTAAAAAAATATTTTGGTTTCAACAAGTTCAAAGGTTTGCAAGAACAAGTGATTCGAAGTTTGCTTGCTAAAAAAAATACTTTTGTAATTATGCCCACAGGTGGTGGTAAATCACTGTGTTACCAACTACCTGCATTGATGCTAAATGGAACTGCGATTGTAGTTTCGCCATTAATTGCTTTGATGAAAAATCAAGTCGATGCCATCAGAAGTTTATCTTCAGAAAATGGAATTGCACATGTTTTGAATTCTTCTTTGAACAAAACCGAAATCGCTCAAGTAAAGTCAGATATACTGGCAGGAATTACCAAAATGCTTTATGTTGCTCCAGAATCATTGACAAAAACCGAATATACTGAGTTTTTGCAAACTGTTCCAATTTCTTTCGTTGCCATTGATGAAGCGCATTGTATCTCAGAATGGGGACACGATTTTAGACCAGAATACCGAAACCTGAAACATATTATAAAAACAATTGGAGATGTTCCAGTCATTGGTTTAACTGCAACTGCAACTCCTAAAGTTCAAGAAGATATTCTGAAAAATCTTGATATGTCCGATGCGACAACTTTCAAAGCATCGTTCAACAGACCAAATTTATTCTATGAAGTTCGTACAAAAACCAAAAATATCGAGGCAGATATTATTAGGTTTATAAAGACTCATAAAGGAAAATCGGGTATTATTTATTGTTTGAGCCGTAAAAAAGTGGAGGCTATTGCCGAAGTTTTACAAGTAAACGGCATTTCTGCAGTTCCATATCATGCAGGACTTGATGCTAAAACTCGTGCAAAACATCAAGACATGTTTCTCATGGAAGATGTTGATGTAGTTGTTGCAACCATTGCTTTTGGAATGGGAATTGACAAGCCCGATGTTCGGTTTGTGATTCATCATGATATTCCAAAATCGCTCGAAAGTTATTATCAAGAAACGGGTCGTGGCGGTCGTGATGGCGGTGAAGGGCATTGTATGGCTTATTATTCCTATAAAGATGTTGAAAAACTCGAAAAATTCATGTCTGGAAAACCTGTTGCAGAACAAGAAATTGGATTTGCATTATTACAAGAAGTAGTTGGTTATGCCGAAACATCAATGTCACGTAGAAAATTTTTGTTGCATTATTTTGGAGAAGAATTCGACTCAGAAACGGGCGAAGGTGCAGACATGGATGATAATGTTCGAAATCCAAAGACCAAAGTCGAAGCACAAAAACAAGTAATTCAATTGCTTGAAGTAGTCAGAGATACAAAACATTTATACAAATCTAAAGAAGTTATTTTCACACTCATTGGTCGTGTAAACGCCATGATAAAAGCACATAGAACCGATTCACAATCGTTTTTTGGTTGTGGAAGTGCTTTTGAAGAAAAATATTGGATGGCACTGATTCGTCAAGTCCTTGTTGATGGATTTTTATCGAAAGATATCGAAACGTATGGAATTTTAAAAATTACCGAAAAAGGATTAAATTATATCAAAAATCCAGTTTCATTTATGATGTCTGAGGATCACGAATATAATGAATCTGAAGACGAAGCTATAGAAACTGCTGCTAAATCATCTGGAACTGCTGATGAAGTTTTGATGGGAATGTTACGCGATTTACGCAAAAAAGTTGCTAAAAAATTATCAGTTCCACCATTTGTAGTTTTTCAAGATCCTTCTCTTGAAGATATGGCTTTAAAATATCCGATTTCCTTCGATGAAATGAGCAATATTCATGGGGTAGGCGAGGGCAAAGCCAAAAAATATGGTAAAGAATTTATAGAATTAATCGAACGATATGTCAAAGATAATGACATTGAACGCCCTGATGATTTGGTTGTAAAATCTACTGGAGCCAACTCGGCTAATAAATTATACATTATACAAAATATTGACAGAAAATTGTCGCTAGATGATATTGCCCGTGGAAAAGGTTTGAAAATGGATGATTTGGTAAAAGAAATGGAGCAAATTGTCTATTCTGGAACGAAATTAAACATCAAATATTGGATTGACGAAATGCTCGATGATGACCAGCAAGAAGAAATTCATACCTATTTTATGGAATCTGAATCTGATAATATCGAAAATGCACTTAAAGAATTTGATGGCGATTATGATATTGACGAATTGCGTTTGATGCGAATTAAATTTATTAGCGAAGTTGCGAATTAACAATGAACTTAAAACTATAAAATCCCATTTCAACTCGAAATGGGATTTTTGCTATACTAAATCTCAATCTAAACTTTCTAACAACATCCGCCACCATTGTAATGAAATGTCGATTCGCTAATAAAAATATCATTTCTACCTAAACTAGCAATCGCTTCGGCGGTTTTGTCGCAAATGGCTAAAGGTTGGTTTTTCATTAAAACATGACCTTTTTTATCATCAAAAAAGGATTCTTTTCCATAATAAATGGCTGCTTTTCCTGTAAAAACGCAAGGTCCATCTTCTGGCATTGGGTCTTTGATGGCGCACACTTCTATGCTTTCAATAAAAATGAGTTCATCAGTTTGGTAGTTTTCAGTATCCAAAATTCTATAGGGGCGACGACCACGAATTTCAATAGTTCCAAAACCAACATCAGTCAACATTTTTATGTAATCTGCAATCGGAATACTTCCTGAAAGGCATAAAGCACGCAAATGATCGTCGTTTCTCAAGGTTTCATTCATTTCTTGCTCGCATGTTGGGTCACTCATGACTAATCTTCCACGAGGTTTGAGAACTCGATACATTTCCTCAAGTGCTTTGCGCAAATCATCGGTTTTGAAAATATTAAATAGGCAATTTTGCGCTGCAATATCAATACTTTCGTTTTCAATTGGCAAGTTTAATGCATCTCCTTTTTTGAGTTCGACAAATTCACTTTTGAACCAATCGTTTTCAACTTCGGCAATTTTGAAATTTTGACGTGAGGCTTCAAGCATTTCATCCACAACATCCACACCAATCACACCACCTTTTTGACGTGAAAAATAGGAGAATTGTAATAATTCCATTCCTCCACCAACTCCAACGTATAGAATTTTAGGATTATTTATTAAATCTTGTGCAGAAATTGTGCTACCACAACCATAGTTCATTTCTTGCATGATCATTGGTATTTCTAATCCTGGGAACTTCCAAATTGGAGTTGTAGTACAACACAATCCAACATCAGGAGTTAGTGCTGCTGCTTTGTATAAATCGTTTGTAGCGTCTAAGTAATTGCTCATTTTTTATGTATTGTATTTGTGTAAAGTATTTCAATTTTATTATTCGGAAAACCATAAACCTTTTAAACCCTAAACTTTTTAAGCCACTGCTCCACCACAACTGCTTCCTGCTCCTGCAGTGCAGCCATAACAATGGTTGTTTAGTTTTATAGTTCTGTTTAGTAATTTTTCGTTTTGAAATTCAGATAAATGTTTGGAATCAGAACAAGAAACTTCCATTTCTAGCATTTGATTAAAGTCGCAATCATATAAAAATCCATCCCAACTTACGGAAATTGTATTGCGACACATCACATTTAAAGCAGCCGATGGATTGAATGCGTTTACTAATTTCATCATATAATCTTCGTAATTATCAGATAAAACCAAGTAGTCTAAATAACGGCTAATGGGCAAATTGGTAATGGCATACAAGCTATTGAAATCGATGTCAAAATCTTTTTTCAGATTTACTTTGAATTCTTTTTCTAAAGCATCTTGATTTGGTGGCAAAAATGCGCCTGCGGGATTATAAACTAAATTTAATTTTAAAGTTGATTCTGGCATTCCGTAACCAACTTCATTGAGCATTTGTAATGCTTTTATGGAACTTTTGAATACTCCATCACCTCTTTGTTTATCTGTTCTATCTTGAGAATAAAACGGTAATGAGGATACTACTTCTATTTTGTGCTTCTTGAAAAAATCGGGTAAATCGTTATATTTTTTATTGGCTGTAATTATAGTTAAATTACAACGAACAATCATGTGAATGTTTAATTTAGAGATTTCTTCAACAAACCATCGGAAATCTGGATTCATTTCGGGAGCGCCACCAGTCATGTCCACAATTTTGAAACTCGGGTTTGATTTTAGAACATCAAGACACAACTGCATAGTTTCACGTGTCATGATTTCTTTTCGATCTGGACCAGCATCGACGTGACAATGCGAACAAACTTGATTGCACATTTTACCCAAATTAACCTGAAAAACTTCTAGTAATGTTGGTTTCAATTGCGATATTCCCATATTTTTGAGTTGTTCCCAAAATGGGATAATCAAATCAGGGTTTTGCTCTAAAATCTTAATCTGATTCTCCACTTTTGACAGTGAATTGTCATTAGATTTCAAAGATTTTAGTTTTACTTTTTTAAACTCACTCATTAATTCTATAAACTAATTTTTTTGACTTTATTCATCATCTGAACTCCATGTACAAGTGTCGCACCACCACGAATTGCTGCTGCAACATGAACAGCTTCCATCATTTGAGCATTGCTGAAACCTTTTTCTACAGCATCTGAACTGTATGCATCTATACAATATGGACATTGAACTGCATGTGAAACAGCCAATGCTATTAATGATTTTTCTCTTGTAGTTAGTGCGCCTTCAGCAAATACTTCTCCATAATAACTAAAAAATTTGTCGGACATTTCTTTTTGAAATTCTCCAATTTTTCCAAATTTATTCAAATCTGCTGAATCGTAATAATTGCTCATTTTATTTTTGATTTATATGTTAGACTGTAATTTTTAGACTTCCTGACGTCTATGCAAATTAAGTACATATATTTGTTAAATACGAAACAAAAATGGTTTTGGTTTCAAAATTTATGTTTTCAGCAAGATAAAAAACCAAATATTCAAGTTTGTCGTAATTAATCTAACAAAATAATAAAAATGCGTTACAGTATTATAATTCCAACTTTTAATGAATCGCAAAATATTGCTAAGACGATTAATCATATTAAAAAAATAAGTAACGGAATTGACATTGAAATTATTATTTCTGATGCTGAAAGTGAAGACAATACTCTGGAGATTGCTAAAAGTTTGGGTGCGAACACATTTGTTTCTGATGCAAAAGGGCGATCGGGGCAAATGAATTTTGGTGCAACAAAAGCAAATGGCGAAATTTTTTATTTCGTTCACGCTGATTGTTTACCACACGAAAATTGTTTTGTAGAAATAGATAGTGCATTAAAAAATGGATTCGATTGTGGCACATTTTTGACGAAATTTGATACAAAACGATGGATTTTTAAAATCAATGAATTCTGTACAAAATTTAATTATTTGTTTTTTCGTGGTGGCGATCAAACCATTTTTGTTACAAAATCTTTATGGGAACGAGTAGGTACTTATAATCCCGAAATGCTAATTATGGAAGATTATGATTTTTTGAAAAGATTGTACCAATTTGGAAAATTCAAATTAATTCAAAAACCAACTTTAGTTTCCGCAAGAAAATTCGAAGAAAACTCTTATCTAAGAGTACAATTGGCAAACCTAAAAATTGTAAGTATGTATAAAAAAGGTGCTAGTCAAATTGAAATGACACAAACTTACAAATCAATGCTTAATTACAGGAAAAATTCTTTTTAGCATCAAATCAAAATTTTGATAGAGCCAGTAGTTTGAAAAAAAATGATAGTGAGCAATAGTATAAACTTTTTAATGATTTTTTGTTTACACATCATTACTACAAAATACAGATAATAGTTTTATCCAGCAAATAATTCGCCTCGATGCGGTTTTAAAGTATCTCGAACTTGAATCATATATTCATCGGTCACAACCATAAAAGCAATGGCGTGCATTTCGTTCAAAATTTCGAAACCTGTTATTTTAATTTCTAATTTTTCTATTTCAATATATTCTTTTAAATGAATTTCATGATGTTCGGCAGTTTTTGCGGCTACTGCTCCCCGAAAATCCCAAATTAGTTTGATATTTCTCATTGAGCAAAGATATGAAATAAAAAAGCCAGTTTTGTTTTACCAAAACCGACTTTCTCTAAAAAAAACTACTACATTTTTACTTTATTGTTTTATAATTTTTATTGTTTTAGTTTGGCTGTCAGCATTAGTTACTTTCAATAAATACATTCCAGCATTGTAATTACTCATATCTAATTGCGAAGTACCTAATTCAATTTTTTTGGTTAGTATTTGTTTTCCAATTAAATCATGTATTTCAATTGTGGCATTGCTATCAATATCAATAGTAAAAATGGCGTTTGATGGATTTGGATATACTGATAATTTAGAATTAAAATCAAAATCGTTCGTACCAAGAGTTGTTATAGTTACAAAATCGGTTTCGGCTAAACAACCATTTATACTTACTTCGGCATAATAAGATCCTGTTGCAGTTGCAGTATACGATTGGTTAGTTGCACCAGAAATTAATACCCCTACCGAATTTACAATTTTATACCATTGGTACGTTGCTCCAGCTTGTGCTACTGTTAAAACATCTCCACTTCTTGCAATAGCAAGTTGAGCGGGAGTTGGACTAGGGTTTACTGTAATCACACTTGTTGCAGTTGCAGTAGTTACCCCATTAGATGATGTTGCAGTATACGTTCTTGAAACCGTTGGTTTAGCATAAACACTACTGGCATTTGCTCCAGTAACATAGGCTGTTGTAGCAGCAGCATTGGTATACAAATCGGTAATTGGCAACCAAGTTATCGTACTTGTTGAATAAGAAACTCTAAGATTTGGTCTGTTTTGATTAGACCCTTTATTAGTAAAATTAGCAAACATTTCTGTACAAGCATCAAAAACATTGTCTTTTAATGCAGAAATTGATCTTTCATTTGGAGTGATGTAAAAAGTAGTTTCTAATTTTCTAAAACCAGTTATATTATTGCCACTATTACTGTTTGTAAAACAACCTTGTACTAGCAATGCAGAAGTTCCATCCCAAATAATTGGCGTTGCTAACGGATAATCAATAGTACCACCTGCTGCATTTGGTGTGTAACTAGCACTACTAAAAACGGTTGTATTGGCACCTGCAATAAAATCGGTAGCTGGGTTTGTTACGGTTTGTTGTGCAACCAAACCAGCAGACAAATTAAAATTATTGAATGTTGCAGTTGCTGAACCAGATTCCATAACAAAACCAATGGAGTTAATTGATGAACCTGCAACCAAACCCAATGCTGTTAATTCGGATGCCGAATACAGAGCTTGCGATTTAGTATTGCCCCAAGCACCATTAAAAAACAGTTCTGAATTGTAAACTGTACCTGAACCTATTTTACCTGAATTTGAAGTAGGTGTTAACATACTAGAAGCTGTTAACTGTGTAACTAACCCTGTACAAACCGTTGCTGTTGCTGGACTTACTGTAACAGGTGCTACTAAATTAACTGTTATTTGTTTTCTTCTACTCTCGCAACCATTGGTTGTTTGCGATACATAATAGCTGCTTCCGTTTACTAGAGTTGTTGTTGTACTTAAGACATTGCCCGCTGTTGCAGCGTCGTACCAAGTAACTGATGAACCCGAAGCAGTAATTCCTATTGCAGCTATGGTTGAACCAGTGGTTAAAGTTTGGGGCGATACTGCTGTTGGTGCGGTATTAGGAATTACTACTACAACTGTTGACACAGTGGTTATGCAACCATTAGCGCCTGTAACTTTAAATGTATAAGTACCACTATTTGTAGGGATTGCGCTAGGTATTGAAGGGTTTTGTTGACTAGAAGTGCCTCCGCTTGGTGCCGTCCATAAATAGGTTCCAGTTCCTGTACCTGTTAGTTGTAAAGTTTGACCTTCACAAATAGGTGAGTTGGAAGTAGCAGTAGCCGTTGGTACAGCATTTATAGTTACCGCAACGCTCGTTCTTGGGCTTTCACAACCGCTAATAGTTTGTGTAACATAATACGTACCTGTTGTTAATGCAGTTGTAGTTGCTAATGCAGTACCGCCAGTTGCTACATTATACCAATTAATTGTTCCTGTGCCTGTTGCTACTAAATTTGCTACTGTTGCGTTACCGCAAAAAGATTGTGCTGCTGCTGTTGGAGCAGTTGTGTTGCAAGGTGATGAGTATTGACCTAATACAGAATTTGTACCCATAAACCCACCCGAAATGTCATATTTGAAATACAATTTATCATTTAATTCTGTAAAATCTGTTCCTGGATTAATTCCTACTGCGGTTGCACTAGGATTTGTTATTAAATTGGTTGTTGTACCATCTGTTTCTGCTAAGACATATGTATTATCAGCTTTACTATACACATAATATATTTTATCTTGAAATACATAAGGTTTAGCATATGTAATACCTGACCCCGTCGAAGGGTTTGCTAACACACTTATTGAAGTACCATCAAATTTCGCTAAATTATTGATAGGAACTCCTTGACAATAAAAATATAAATTATTATTCAAAATAATCGAAATCCCAGAATATCCCCGGTTCGAACTAGGATTTGCAAAAAGGGTAAAAGCTGTTCCATCAAACAGGGCTAATTGATTTTGACTGCTGCTGTTGCTATATTTTAGATATAAAGAGTTATTGAAAATTAATGGACTAGTATTTACAAATCCAGTTCCAGTATCAGGATTAGTATATAAACTAATTATTGTACCATCAAATTTTGCTAAATTGTATTTACTAGAACTGTTGTTATAACAAAAGTACAAATTGTTGTTGTACACCACGGGACTATTATAAAATCCTTGACCAGTGTCGGGATTAGTAATTAAACTAATTGAAGTACCGTCAAATTTTGCTAGTACAAATTTAAAATTTGCATCTTGATATTTAAAATATAAATTACTGTTGTATTCCACAAAAACATCTTGAACATTGCCTGTATTAGGATTATTAATTAAAGTTATTGATGTGCCATCAAATTTAGCTAACTGTACTTTATTACTTGAATTTCTATATCCAAAATACAAATTATTGTTAAAAACTATAAATCCGCCCTGAACACCGTTACCACTATCAGGATTGCTTATTAGCGTTGCAGAAGTACCATTATATTTATACAGTTTACCTGATGAAGACGTAGCGGTTATATATTGGTAATAAATATTTCCGTTATAAACTATGCCTTTACCATTTAGTCCGTCTCCATTATCTGGATTTGCAACAACAGACACTGTGCTGCCAACAAGTTTTGCCAACTTACTAGTTGAATTACTACGATATGTAAAATGAATATTGTTATTGTAAACAATTTGATAAGCACTATAACTGCCAGTGTCTGGATTAGCAAAAGTGGTTACTTGCGCATTTATTTGCCAACTCAACAAGAAAGCAAAAAGTAAGAGTATAATTTTTTTCATTTTAAAATGATTTAAGATTTATATGTTACAAAAGTAAAACAGCGGTTTATTTTTAGAATTAGCGGTTTTCCGTAATTAACTTTTGTTTGGTTTTTTTATGTAAACAAAAAAGTTTGCTGTTACCAGCAAACTTTTCAAAAAAAATCTAAAAAAACTACTAAAAATTTTAGACTTAAAAATAGTGTTAGTTTATGAAACCTAATTTTGCTGCTTCTCGCACCATGCCAGCTACATTTTTTACATTGAGTTTTTTGAAAATGCTTTTACGATGATTTTCAACTGTGCTTATAGAAAGGTTTAAATGTTCGGCGATATCAGAAGTTGAAAATTCTCTAATAATGAGTTGCATAATTTCTACTTCTCTATCAGATAATGTAATGTGTTGATTTATTTGGTATTTTGTACCTAAAAACAAATAATCATGTGGTAAATAAATACCGCCATCGGCTACTTTATTTATGGCTTCTAGTAAATCTTCGGTGTCTTGGTTTTTATTTACATAACCTTTTGCACCAACCGATAATAGATTTTCGACTAAAATTGGGCTAGACATTGTGGTAAATGATATGAGTTTAATGTGCGGATAATGCAAGGTTAAATATTCATAAACTTCTAAACCAGATACATCATTGGCAATCAAATCAACAATAATAATTTCTAAATCATTGTATTGCCTTACTTTTTCATATAACTCGTTTTTGTTCGAAGCAAAAAAAAGTAGATTGATATCCGTTTGATTACTAAAAACAAGTTTTAAACTGTTTTGTACAATGGGATGATCTTCAAAGAATGCTATATTTATCATATTACAAATTTTAGCATTAAATTTGATTATATCAATAGCGGTTTTCCTTAATTCGGCAAAATAATTGTAAACGTACAACCTTTGTCTTGGTTGTTGATAGCAGAAATAGAACCTTTGTTTTTGTTTATCAACTCCTTACACAAATACAAACCTAAACCAAAACCCGATTCATATTGGGTTCCTAAACCTGGATTTACATTTTGTGTAAAAAGTTTTTCGAGTTTCTTAGGGTCAATTCCTTTGCCGTAGTCTTTAATTGAAATACAATTTTCATGAAATGAAACATCAATAATTCCGTTTTCAAAACTAAATTTTATGGCATTATTAATAATGTTTCGCAACACGATATTTAAAACCGAAGCATTAAAATCGGTTGTTATATCTTCATCAATCAAATTATTAATGACTATTTTTTTCTCATTTGCTTTATAAAAAAGTTCTTTACAAGCAATTTCAATAATATTTTTTAAATTTATTTTATTTTTATTTTCGCTATCAGATCCCAATTCGGTTTTTGCCCATCCTAATAAATTATCAAGCATTTCGTCTGATTGTTCCAGTTGGTTATTTATTTCGTTGATGTAAATTTTTAATGGTGAATTGTCTTGAATGATCTCGTTATTTCGTGATAACATCATTTTTAGCGTTGTAATTGGTTCTTTAAAATCATGTGAGATTACCGAAAATATTTTTTGATTCAGAATATTTAATCTGTTTAAATCTTTGTTATATTGTTTTCGTTTTCGAGATAAATTATAAATATTAAACAACAGGAAAGTTAATAATCCTAAACCAATAACCATTCCAAAAATAGCCCATTTTTGTTGTTTTAAAACAGATTCTTTCTCGAGATTTAAAATTTTTAGGGATTCATTTTCTTGATTTCGAAGTTTGTTTTTATATGCAACTTCAAGAGAATCAATTTTACTGTTTTCGTTATTAAAATTTAATTGCAAGGTATAATTTTCAATTTCTTTGTAGATTATATCAGCTTTAATGTTTTTTTTATTTTCTATCAAAATATCTCTATAACTTTTCAAGGTATTTATTTTATTGACTAATTCGTTACACGAATCAGCAATCTTTATAGCTTCGAAAATTGTTTCTTCAGCTTTTTTAAATTGATTTAATCTACTGTAAATTTTGGCTTGTTTATTTTTCACTTCACAAGCTTTGCAAGGACTGAATTTTTCAGCTGCATTAACGGCTATTTGCAACTCAAATATACTTTTTTTATAATCTAACTGTTTGAAATAGTAATATCCAATAATGGAATGCAAATCAATAAACTGAGATTCATTTTCTTTGTTTAAATTATAATCAATTAATGCTTCTTTGGCATAAAGAAATGCCTTGTCAAAATCTTGTATTGTAAATGAGTTGTCAGATAATTGATATAATGTTTGATTATATATTGATAATGATTTTTCAGAATTATCTCTAAAATTCAAACTTTTTTCTAAAGTTAAAATCGCTAATTCATATTTGCCATTTAACTTTAAATACAATGATTTATGCAAAAAATAAGATTGTTTTTCTAATATTTTTATATCTTTTAAATTCTCAAAATTATTTAACAAAATAAAAATACTATCCTTCTTGTTTTTATTTTTAAGGCGACTGAATTCATTTTCAAAGAGGATTAAACGAGTTTTTTCTTGCTGAGAGTGAGAATAATATATTTGAAAAAATAATATTAAAATTAACAATTGTTTCATTTCGTAAAATTATAATTTTTAAAACAAAAAATCAATTTAATTCATAAATTTTGAGTTTTAAAAAAGACAGTTTTGAATTTAATGGGCAATAAATTTCTCTTTAAATTTCTTACTTTTGTAAAAATTTGCATTCTATGCCAAAAGAACTTTTGCTTCAAGTAAGTCCAGAAATTGCCTCAAACGACAATTTATTGAAAAATCATTTATCAAAACAAATTAAAGTTTCCGTTAATGAAATAAAACACGTTTCCATCTTAAAACGTTCTATCGATGCTCGTCAAAAAACTATAAAATTTAATTTGAAGGTTGTTATTTATTTTCAAGGCGAAGATTTTGTAGAACAAAAATTTGAACTTCCTATTTATAAAAATGTTGAAAATTCGAAAGAAGTAATCGTAATAGGAGCGGGGCCAGCGGGGCTTTTTGCAGGATTGCAATTAATTGAACTAGGATTAAAACCAATAATTGTAGAACGTGGAAAAGACATTCGTGGTCGACGACGAGATTTAAAAGCCATTAATGTAGATCATATTGTAAACGAAGATTCTAATTATTGTTTTGGCGAAGGTGGCGCAGGAACTTATTCTGATGGGAAACTGTATACGAGATCAAAAAAACGTGGCGATATAGACAGAATTCTAAATCTTTTGGTGGCTTTTGGAGCAACATCAGATATTTTAATAGAAGCGCATCCGCATATTGGGACTAATAAATTACCACAAATTATTCAAGACATTCGAGAAAAAATAATCGAATTTGGAGGGAAAGTGTTGTTCGAAACCCGTGTTACTGACATTTTAGTAAAAAATAACGAAGTTCAAGGGATTCAGACTCAAAGCGGTGAAGTAATTAATGCTAATAAAATAATCCTCGCCACAGGCCATTCAGCCCGAGATATTTTTGAATTATTAGATCGAAAAAAGATTTTAATCGAAGCCAAACCTTTTGCTTTGGGCGTTCGTGCTGAACATCCACAAAGTTTGATAGATCAAATTCAATATTCGTGCGACTATCGAGGTGAATATTTGCCACCAGCGCCATATTCTATTGTAAAACAAGTCAATGGACGTGGCATGTATTCGTTTTGCATGTGTCCAGGTGGTGTAATTGCTCCTTGTGCTACAAGTCCTGGTGAGGTTGTAACCAATGGCTGGTCGCCATCTAAACGAGATCAAGCTACTGCCAATTCTGGAATTGTGATTGAATTAAAACTCGAAGATTTTGAACCTTATAAAAAATTTGGTGCATTAGCTGGCTTAGAGTTTCAAAAACAGATCGAACAAAAAGCGTGGAATTTGGCAGGAAAAACCCAAAAAGTTCCAGCGCAACGAATGGTCGATTTTACTCAAAATAAAGTTTCATCAAATATTCCAAAAACGTCCTATGTTCCAGGAACAACATCAGTCGAAATGGGACAAGTTTTTCCAGGATTTTTATCGCAAATTTTGCGAGAAGGTTTCTCAGAATTCGGAAAATCTATGAAAGGTTATTTGACTAATGAAGCCATAATTCATGCACCAGAATCAAGAACTTCGAGTCCTGTTCGAATTCCAAGAGATACTATCACATTGGAGCATTTGCAAATAAAAGGGTTATATCCTTGTGGCGAAGGGGCGGGTTATGCAGGTGGAATAATTTCGGCCGCAATTGATGGTGAAAAATGTGCAATTGAAATTTTTAAATCAATAAAACAATAGTAATAACAGCTCCAACTCAAGTAAGAGTTAAATGAATTTAAAAATTGTATGAACCTAAACATAGAAACTCCTGCGCTACTTTTTTCAGCCACATCATTGATATTGTTGGCTTACACAAATCGATTTTTGACTATCGCTCAAATAATTAGAAGTCTAAAAAAGACTTATGACGAAGTTCATCATAAATCGATTCTTTTAGAAATAAAAAATCTTAATTTGCGTTTAACTCTCATTAGATACATGCAAATGTTTGGTGTTTTATGCCTTTTTTTATCCGTTTTTGCTATGTTGTTTTTGTTTTTAGAACTTCAAATATTTGGTATTTATTTATTCGGTTCTAGTTTATTATGTTTATTGATTTCGCTAGGAATTTCTTTTTGGGAAATTTCAATTTCAGTCAATGCATTACGCTTGCATTTGAGTGATTTATTAGAAAATTAGAATTTTGGTATCTAATAAATAATAATCGTAAATATTGTGAAACAGGTTTAAAAAATCTTTAAGATTTCAATTAAAGCCCTTTAATAAGAATTGATAAATTGCGGTCCAATATTCTACATTATTATCATCTGTTTTCCACAATGCTTTTGATCCGTGTGCACCCACAGATTTTGGAATAAATTGATAAATATTTTTGTTTCCTTTCGATTTTTCTAACATTTTTGTCAATTCTGGTGCTTCTTCTTTTGATGAAGTTACAAATGTTGGGATTTTTAAATGGATTAATTTATCACCAATTGTTACATTCTGTTTTTCGAAATATTCGCCTGGCGAAAATGAGATTATTGCAGAAACATTTGGATTTTTTGCACCTATATATAAGGCTAGACTTGATGAATAGGAACTTCCCCAGAGGATTACTTTTTGATTGTATTTTTTATTCATAAAATCTACGGCAGCAACAATGTCTTGTTCAGCATCTAAAAATTCAGTTGTTTTGCCTTGTGTTTTTGCTCTTTGTTGTGTTTCGTTAAACATTTCTATCATTCCACCGCCAGAACGTTGATCAATTGCTAGACACGTAAAACCCTTTTCTAGGAGTGTTTCTGCAATTTTATTATATTCGTATTTGTTATATCTTGCTTGATGGCACAGCACAATTACTTGAGATTCTTTTCTGCTATTTTCATATAAATTTGCAGAAATAATCAAACCATCAAGCGACGGAAATTCGATTTTTTGAGGCTGCATTATTTTTTGTGAATTTCCGATAATCGAAAAAAGTATTGCTAAAATTAAAATTGATTTTTTCATATTTATTTTAAAAGTTTTTTGGCTTCATCTAAAAGATTTTTCCCTTTTGATTCTAGTTCTTTACTCGTTTTTTCAATTACTTCGCCCGAACTATATTTTGAAAAATTATTCGTGAATTTTTTATAATTCTCAATAGATTCGAAGATTTGATCCGTATTTTCGATGTTGTTTTCTTTTAAAACTGCTTTCCAGTCTACTTTTGAAAGCATCGAAAACATAAATTTAGTTCCAATTTTTATTATAAAGATTTTATCGCAAACCGTATTTTTTATTTCACCTTTTTTTCTGTTTTTCAAAAAAGTAATACTTTCATCAATTGAATTTCGATCTTCATCAGATAAAATTTCACTTGTCTTTAATTGGGTTAATGCTTCAATTGCTTTTGGGTTTTCTTCTGTTTTAATATATAAAAAAGCCGCAACAACATTGGTTAATTCATTGTTTACTCCTAGTTTTTGAGAGTTATCTAAAAAAACCTGAAAATCTTCTAAACTTCTTTTTTCATCGATTTCACGATCCATCATTTGTCGATCAAATCCTCTGAAAAGATGATTAATTGAATTAAACGCTAAATGAGTCTGTTCTTGGTTTAGATTTTGCCATTTAAAAAGTAACTTTACATAACTCAAATCAACGTTAGGGTTTTTGTCTAACCATTTTATGTTGTTTGATATTTCGTTTTCTGACAAATAATTAAGTTTTTTATTAAAAAATAAAAATCCTCTGTAAAATTGCAACAAACCTTTAATTTGATTATCATCCATCAAATCTGGGTTTGTTTTGGCACACTCATAAAGCGAAATATCGGTTCCTAAATCTTGACTCAAAATAACCAAAGCACTCAAAACTGCATGTTCAACATTTTGGACATGAGTTTTTTCTTTCCCTGACAAAAATATTGGTTTAGAATTATTTTGATTTGAAAACAGATTTGTTTCAGAAATTGTTGGAAAAACATCTTCATCGGTTTTTTCAGAATAAGCTTTCATTTCATTGTATGACTTGTATAGACTTATGTAATCTAAAAAATTAAGTTCTTTTTTAACTTCATTTTTCGGATCTATAACTTGGTTTTTGATGTCTTGCATTTTACTTATAAAAGGAACATATTCCGCTGGAATTTTTTCACTATTTGCTGAAGCTCGAAGACAGATTTTTAAAGTTTTGTACATCAAAACTTTATCAGAATATAAGTTGTCGTTCAATTCTTTTCGATCTTTTTCGAGTAAAATGGTATCAGTTTCATCTTTGTCACAACTCGAAAATAAAAGTAATGATAATGCTACTAAAAAAACTATTGATTTGTTCATAATAAAAAAAGTTAATTTTAAACGAAGGTAACTTTTTTTGCAAAAAAGAATAAGAAGTTGTTTAAACTTTTTTAATTTTAGAGAAAAATAATGCTTTTATTATAGATTCTGAGTTTTTATAATTGCATAATATTGGCTGTGGAGTTTCAACTTTTAAATTATGATCTTCAAATTTCACTATCGAAATAAGAAATTATTTTTTCAAAATAAAGTTCTTTATCAATAGATTTTGTCGCGTTGGCATGTTCTGCATTTTTTAGAATAAATAATTCTGCTGGAATAGTGCAATTTTCCAGAAAGCGTTTTCCCATTTCGATAGGTGTCCAACTATCTTTTTCAGAATAGATAAACAGAATTGATTTCAGGTTTTTTGCTTCTTTTATACGTTCAATCATTTTGATTTTATTGGTATATTTTGGCAATAAAAAGTTTAAAACATTTAATGTTTTATATGCTGTTGGAAAAATTTTCCAAAATTCATTTAGAGTTGTAGCCGCACTTTCTAAAATTGCAAATTGATAGGGATGAGTTGGATCTGCAAATGATATTGCAGCCATGTTTCCTCCAAGCGAAATTCCAAAATAGCCAATTTTTAGATCAGGAGTTAATTTTTGTGCTTCAATTCCAATTGCAACAATATCTTCAAAATAGGAGAAGTTACCATGCGAACTTTCACCAAAACCATTGATGTCGAAAATCAAAACATGGTATCCGTTTTCTCGTAAGAAATCAGTGTAACCGTTTTTTAGAAAATATCCTTTGGCTTCTTTTCCCATCGGATGACCAAGAACTATAGTTGCTTTTGGGTTTTCTGAATTTGATTTGGCAAACAAACCTTTTATCATTCCTCCAGATTTACTTTTTGTAGAAACATGTGACCATTGGTATTTTTCTGATTCAGACAATGGATTACGCCATTTTACCATGTAATTTCCAAAAAATGGTTTTTTTAATAATTTGTAAAACATGAATTTTGGTTTTAAATTTCAAATTTCAGAAATTTAAAACCAAAAATACTTGACCTATGTTAAGAAACGATTTGTTTGCGAATGCGACTCAGACTTTCGGGCAAAATCCCTAAATATTTTGCAATTTTATTTAATGGAATTTGATTAATGAATTCTGGGTTTTCTTTCAATAAATCATTGTAACGTTCAAAAGCAGATTTGACAAGGAATTCTTTTTCTCGCTTGACCTTTCGAAGATATAATTTTCCGTTCAAAACTCTACCTAATTGATTTGTCAAAAGTGACGTTTTATGAAGTTGTGTTATTTCTAAATGATCAATAATTTCTACTTCGCAATTAGAAAGTGCAACTAATTTCACATCTGAAGGGGTTTGTTTTAACAAAGAAGTATAGGAACAAAAAAAATGATTTGTAAAAAAGAAATCTAATATTTTCTCTTCATCATGATGTGCAATTGAAACTTGTACAATTCCAGATTTTAAAAAATAGATTTGGTTTTCGATATCGCCATAATTAATGATTACTTCATTTTTAGAAAATGATTTTGTAGTTACCGAAAACGGCAATTCTCCAATGAAATTTGGATCAACATATTTTAAAATATAATCGTGAATTGTCATTTTTGTTTCTATTAAAAAAAACCTCGATAAATTTTCGAGGTTTTAAGAATTGATTCTAAAAATTTTATAACTCAAAAGTTACCATTTAATGATTGCACTTGCCCAAGTAAATCCTGATCCAAATGCAGCTAAAACTACTGTATCGCCAGATTTTATTTTACCAAGTTCCCATGCTTCTGTCAATGCAATTGGTATTGATGCTGCGGTTGTGTTACCATATTTTTGAATATTGTTATGCACTTGATCATCAGTCAAGTCAAATTTTTTCTGAATAAATTGCGAAATTCTTAAATTTGCTTGATGAGGTATTAACATGTCAATATCCGAAACTTGAAGATTGTTTGCTTCTAATCCTTCGTTTATGACTTCTGCAAATCGTGTAACGGCATGTTTAAAAACAAACTGCCCGTTCATGTATGGGTAAAAACTCACATCATCTGGATCGTTATCCGCAAGAATATCGGTTACCCAACGTCCGCCCATTCCAGGTGCTGCAACAGCCAGTTCTAATGCATGCTCGCCCTCTGAATGTAAATGGGTTGATAAAATTCCTTTAGTATTGTCGATTTCACGAGAAATTATTGCAGCTCCAGCGCCATCACCAAAAATAACGGCAACGTTTCGACCTCGAGTAGAAATATCAATTCCAATAGATTGTAATTCAGAGCCTACAATTAAAATGTTTTGGTACATTCCTGTCTTAATGTATTGATCTGCAACGGACAATGCATAAATAAAACCAGAACATTGATTTCTAATATCTAAGGCCCCAATGGTTTTTAATCCTAATTCTTTTTGTAATGCGACACCAGGACCAGGAAAATAGTAATCGGGCGAAATGGTTGCAAAAACAATAAAGTCAATATCGTCTTTTGAAATTCCAGAACGCTCAATAGCAATTTTTGCAGCTTTAACGCCCATTGTCGTTGTAGTTTCACCACTTCCTTTGATTATATGACGACGTTCTTGAATTCCTGTTCGTTCTTGAATCCATTCATCGTTAGTGTCAATAATTTTTGATAAATCATCATTAGTGACTATGTTTTCAGGGACAAAATAACCCAGCCCTGATATTTTTGAATTGTACATTTGTTGTTTATTTTATAGTTCAAAAATAACAAAAAAAAAGTTACCTCAATTATCTTTGGCAAAAGTTATTGAACTAAAGTATTTTTCAATTTTTAAATCACTAATTACGAGTTATGTTTACTTCGATTTAAATAATTATATGCTTGTCTTTTAAATTACCTAATTCAATTTTCATATACTTATTTCAAATATCTTCACAGATTATTTCGCTATTTTTTTAATAAATCTTTCTAATCCTTTATATCGTTGGCAAAATAAATCTTTTTATAACTCATAGGTATTAAAAACAGGTAAAGTATTAATGATTCTAAATCTAACAAATCAAATTTAAAAACAAGTTCACAAGTCTATTATTTTGATTGATTTTTTGTTTAGAAAGTTTTATTTAATTAAAAAAATGTAACAAATAGAGCATTTTGACGTCTATTATAAAAAACAAATAATAGAATGAAATTACAACTACTTGCATTTTTTACATTTGCCTCAATTTTTTCAATTTCTGCTCAAGAAACAACAAAAGATCCAACAAAACTCAATGATGTTACTATTACTAAAACTAAAAAAGCGGTAGAACAAAAAGCAGATAGGACTATTTTTGATTTTGCCAGCCAATCGCAACTCAACTCTGGTTCTGTTCTTGAAGGCTTGAAAAAATTACCAGGTTTAATCATTTCTGATGTTGCTGGAATGATGTATCAAGGCAAACAACTTGATGTTTATTTAGACGGAAGACCATTGAATATTACCTCAAACGAATTGAATTCATATCTCGAAGGAATGCCCGCAAATGCTGTTGAAAAAGTAGAAGTAATAACACAGCCAGGTGCCGAATTTCCTGCAACTTCTGGCGGAGCAATCATTAATATTATCACGAGTAAAACGGCCAAAAATTATTTGAGTGCTACTTACAGTTCGGGTTTTAATTATACCAATTATGATAAATTTAGATCACGATTCAATAACAGTATTTTATTAAATGCTAAAAACAAATATTTTGGTTGGCAGTTTAACTTGGGTCAAAACTTTAGAGAAAGTTTTATTTTGTCTAAAATTACAAAAGATGAAAATAATTTTATAACTAAATTATCTGAAACTGATACTGACAGAGTTAACAGAACTATTTATGCAAAATCTGCATTGACTTTTGATTTTAAAAAAGATAGATTCTTGTTGAATTACGATGTAAATTCAGGAAATAACGATGCTATAATACTAGGTAATGGATTTGGTTTTATATCATCAGACGCTAGCAAAACAAAGACGTTGCGACAAGATGCCGTGGCAACTTACCAAAAAAGATTTGATAATACCGACAAAAAACTAGATTTTAAATTAAATTACTCTAGCAATACCACCAACTTTAAACTTAAATCTCAAACTTCGAATGCTGCCGTTTTAGACAATGCGTCGTTGCAGGATTATTTGAATTTTAAAATAGACTATTCGCAAGCGATAAATTTTTTGGAAAAAGGAAAAATTACAGCAGGAACACTCATCGATAAATTATATTTCCGAACTAAAAATTTGGGATTCACAAATTTGAGTTACACCAGAAAAACTATTGCAGGATTTGCTGAAATTCAAACAAGTTACAAGAAATTTGATTTTATTGTAGGCGCAAGAGCAGAAGATTATGATATTACAGGAAAAACAAATACTGGAAATTTAATTCCGTTCAAACAATTTCGAATTTTCCCTAACGCAAGTGTGCAATATAATTTTGATAAACAAATTTTCTTAAATTTTAATTACAACAAAAAAATCAGTTTGCCAAGTACAACTTCTTTGAATCCAAACAATACAAGTTATCAAAATCAAAATTTTCAAACTGTCGGAAATCCACAATTGGAACCTACAATTTTTGATAATTATGAGATTAAAATTTCGGCTTTTGATTATGCAACAGTTGGTTACAATTTGAGTTCTGCGAAAAATCAAGTCATTAACAGAATTTTGTTGAATGGTAATTTTGTTTCGAATCTCTCAGTAAATATTGATGAAATTAAAATACATAATGTCAATATTGGGTTGCCTTTGCCTTATATGATTTTTACAAAAGGCTTGACAGAAACGATGAAGATGGATTTTAATCCAGATAAAATCAATTTTCTGTATATTTATGCTGGCTATCAGAAATATCAAATCCCAAATTTAGATACTAAAGGGATTTGGTTTTTTAATTTGTCATCGCAAATTTTGCTACCTAAAGACATTAAATTCGTTACTAATTTTAGCACTAACACAACGGGTGGAAATTACTTTTATTTTAAAAGTATTAAACCTTTCAATCAGAGTTTAGATTTTAGTTTTTCGAAGAAATTTTTGAGTAATCAATTGTCAGTTTCTGTTAGTTTTGACGATTTATTCAACCTCAACAATCAAGCAATATCACCATCAGAAACACCAATTTTTGTTGAAAACAAATATGACACGCGTCGTTTTGGTTTTACGCTGAATTATAAAATACCAACAAAAAATAAATTGGCAAAAGAAAACCCAAACATGTTGAATAAAGAAAAGAAAGAAGAACCAACGATTATAAATTAAAAAAAAAGCCCCACTTGACACCCAATCAAGTGGGACACAAAAATTAATAAAATATTAACTTTTATAAATTATTTTGTTGTTTTAATTAAAACGTTTGTTACATATCTTTCAATTTCTATCAACAGTTGTGAATGGCCCATAATTAACGAAATGATCTCTATTTTGGACTTTCTCAACTGCTTCTGGAAGTACTTTTTCTAGTTCTCGTGCAAGTACTACACGAAGGTTGCTGCTTTTGACTTTTCTTTGTTTATGCAGGAGTTAATTTAAAAAGATAGGTATATCTAGATATTTTATTAATCTTTTCAATAGCGTTTTGCATTTTTTCTATTGATATCTGATGCAGATACTAAGGTGCTCATGTGGTATTAATTTTTCAATAAAACATTTTTAAAATATAAATTAGTAAGAAGTTAACTTTTTTGTTTAAAAAATTCAAGATAATTTGGTCAAAATAAAATTACCCCATGTTTTGCATGAGGTAATTTTTAAGTTTATGTAAAGTCTCTAGTTTTTAGTATAAGAAATTTAATGCGTTCACATCATTATTATTAAAAGCACCTGTTTCACTTCCGTTAAAACATGCTCTCATGTATGATGTTGAATCAAATCCTGATGGTGTTCCAGGAATTAATACAGCACCAATACCTCCTGCTCCTTCGTTTTGATTAACTCCGCAACTTTGACGGCTAAACCAATCAGTATGACGGAAACCAATACAATGCCCAATTTCGTGAGCAATTACGTGTGCATTCAAACCAACAGAAGAGTTATCTAAGCCAGAGAAAATAGTAGCAGTGTTGAAAGGAAGTCCGCCAGATGGAAAACCAGCTGAGCCACCAGCAGCACCTACTTGTCTTCTAACTACAATGTTAGCACCCGCAGTGTTTGTAGTGAAGGCTAGAGTGAAGTTTATAGTCAATCCTAGGCCGTTGTATCTGTTAATTGCTGCTTGTAAGCCACTTCGCATGTTAGCGGATAATCCGTTTGGTCCTGAATTTAAACCTACAACTCTAATTGTTCTTGGTGCTGAAACCAAATTATTAGTTCTATATTGTTCAGTTGTGATTCCACCATGAAGATCCATACCACTCAATTGATCTTTGGTCATGATGATATCGCCTTCTATTAGAAAAGCCTCTTCTGTGGTGCCGTCTAATTTTGTGTTCTCGATAATTTTTACATCAGATGCATTAAGTGATAATGACCTAATTTTTTGTATAACATCGTTACTTAATTCTAATTTCTTTTCTGTTTGTGCTTCTTCTTTTTTTTCACATGATAGCACGATTAGGCTTGCAAATGTAAGCACTAAAATTGATTTTAATTTTTTCATCTTAAATGGTTTTAATGGTTTGGTTGAAAGTTCTTTACATAAACTTATAGATGTAAACTTAACTTAAAATTATGTAAAAAAAAAACATTTATTAAAAACAATTATTTTTTATGATGTGGTTTAAACTTCTTTTTTATTAATTTTTTTAGTACATTTTTAATGAATTCCATGTAATTAAAGTATTTAAAAATTGCTTTTTTTTTATCAAAAATATTTGATAAAAATCAAAAAATATTCATCAAAAAGTTAGTTCTTTAGATTTTATTTTAACAATTATAGAATAATTTGTAAAAATTTTACTATAATTTATATCTAAATTTTGTTCATCTAATTAAGAAATTTGAATTTATTTCATTTTAAAGCATAATTTCAAATTATTTTACATAAAGTTGAGTATTGGGATATAGAAAAATATACATATATTTAACAATCATACAACAATTTAATGTTTTGTTAACTTGCTCTGATGTCTCTTTCATTAATTCAAATTAATCCATGAGACTAAAATATGGTTTCAAACTTCAAGATTTTAGATTGTCATCGGTAAAATAAAGAACAATTTCACTTTTATTAAATCTTTATCGAATACACTCAACAAATAGTAACTTTGTAATAATATGTTATGAGTTACAAATTTTATAAACCCTTTAAAAAAAAGTTTAAAGGACTTTTTAATAAAAAAAATGTTTTTGAAAATAAATTTGTAGTTTTACTTTCAAATTGTTATGAACTAACACCATGAGAACTTTATCAATTATACTAGTTATTTTTATTTGTAACTCAAATCTTGCCCAAGACATAAGTAAGTGGCAATGTTACTTGAGTAAAGATATAGATTATGTTGCAAAAAATGAGAGATTTCTGATGGCAACTAATAGTAACGCTAAAAGTAATAATTTAAAGATAATAAAAAAATTAGACGATTTTTTTTGCATAGTTGATCTTAAAAATACTAATAACGACTTAAAAGAATTATTTGTAACCAACAATCTATGGAAACTTTCATCAAATTTTTGTAATGATAAAAAACTTAAAAAATATTTACTGAATACTGATGACTCGGAGTCGCTAAAAAAGGATTTGGAAATTTTATCAATAAAAATAAACAAGTCTGTTACTGATAAAATATTTATCATTGAGTGTGACTCTGAACGAATTTTAGAACAAATTATATCATTGCAAGAAGTTTGTTCAGTCACATTAGAATCTTTGAATCCAGTTTTTGAATCAAAAATTAGTGATCAAAACTTTAGTATTAACAACATTAATAAAGCGAATGCATTTTACTCTAACATAAAAGGTCAAAATCAAATTGTATCAATAAAAGATGAATTTTATGATGTAAATGACATTGATCTTTTAAACAAACATATTGTTACTACAACTCAATCATCAGTCGTGTCTAATCATGCTAGTAATATGTCCACTATTGTTTCGGGTTTAGGTAATAGTTCTATTTTAGGGAAAGGTGTGGCAAAGGAAGCAAAAATTCAGTTTTCTAATTTTTTAAATATTTTTCTAGATGATATCTCTACTATTTCAGAAACTAGAATTCAGAATCATTCGTATGGAACGCAAATAGAAAATTTTTATGGTTTTCTTGCAAATTCTTATGATACTCAATTACATTTGAATCCAGAAATGATACATTGTTTTTCTTCTGGAAATAAAGGTTTTGAAGGATTTAAAACAATTACGGGCAATTTTAAACAATCTAAAAATAGTATTGTTGTTGGTGCTGTAGATCAAAATGAAATGATTTCTAGTTTTTCATCTAAAGGGCCAGCATTTGACGGTAGGGTAAAGCCAGAAGTTGTTGCATTCAGTTCTCAAGGAACTTCAAATTCAACTGCAATTACAACAGGTGTTTTAACATTAATGAAACAACATTATAAAGCATTGTTTAATTCAAACCTTAAAAACGATTTAGCAAAAAGTATTTTAATAAATAGTTGTAAAGATTTAGGAAATATTGGACCAGATTATACATATGGTTATGGAAATATTGATGCATATAAATCTTTGAAAACAATTAGCGAAAGTAAATTTTTGCAGGATAACATTACATCAAATCAGATTAAAAATCACGTTATAACTATTCCAAACAATGTTAAATATTTAAAAATAACTTTAGTATGGAATGATTTACCTTCAACTATAAATAATTCAACTAGTTTAGTAAATGACTTGGATTTGGAAGTAGCAATTCCAACAAGTACAAGCTACCTTCCATACATTCTAAATCCAGACTTGCCTCTACAAGTTGCAACATTAGGCAAAGACCATATAAATAATATTGAACAAGTTAAAATAAACAATCCTTTACCCGGACAAGTTAATATTTCAATTTTAGGAACAACAATTACAAATTCTCTTCAACAATACGCTATCGCATATGAATATGAACTAGAAAATAATTTTGAATGGAATTACCCAATTTTAAACGATAATTTTCCTTATGATGGTAAAATAATTTCTCCTTTTAAATGGAATTCTAATTATTTGAATACTTCTGGAAAATTAGAAATAAGTTATGACAATGGATTAACTTGGCAAATAATTAGTAACGATGTGTCATTACAATCAGGGCAATTTTCTTTTTACCCTCAAGAAGAATTATTTTCAAAGGCAAAATTAAAAATGACAATTGGAAATACAAATTACATTTCTGATGACTTTATAGTATCCTATGATTTGAACATTAATACAATTTTAGTTTGCAATAACGATACTGAAATTGTTTGGAATAGACCAAATCAAATTTCAAGTTTTAATATTTATAAATTAGTCGGTTCAGAAATGTTATTTAAAGAACAAGTTACAAGTTCTAATTATGTATATTCTGGTGATGGTATATACGCAGTATCAGCAGTCTTTGAGAACAGTGAAGGTATTAAAAGTGAATCTACTTTAAAAAACCTACCTAATTCAAATTGTTATTTTAAATCAATTATTGCAGAAGAAGTTGAGAATAGTAAAATAAAAATTAACACTGCTTTGTTTACTAAATATGGAATTAAAAATCTTGAATTACAAAAAGTTAAGAATACTTCATCAACAACAATAAAAACGATAAATGATGTCAATGAATTAGAGTTTGACATGTTTGATGAAAATCCAGATGATGGAATTAATAAATATAGGATTGATCTAACATTAATAAAAGATGACTTTAAGGTAAGTTCTGAAATATTTAGTTGTTACTATTTTGGAGAGCAAAACTTTTTGATTTATCCAACTATTTTGAATAATTCACAATCTATTAACATTGAAATTAAAACAGCACCTTTAGAAAAAATAACTTTTACAGTTTATAGTTTGATTGGATATGAGGTTTTTTCAGCAGATATTAATTCACAAAAATCTAGTCATAACATCAATAATCTCTCAACCGGAACATATATTTATAAAATTGAAACTACCAAAGGCGAAAAAAAAGTAGGTAAAATAATTATTTTATAATTTTAATCTTATTTTCAAAAAGTTTAGGTTAATTAATAATTTACGAAATTCAATATTATTATGTTAAAGTATTTTTTTTGTAATGTTTCACATATCCAACTAAAATAAATAATTTGAAAAAAAACAGCATTTTTTTGTTTAGTAAAACATTTTTTTCTATTCAATGATTAAAAACTTCTTATCAATCTATTACAATTTTAATAGTTTTTCCAATTAAACAGATGATATTTGTTATTAATTCCAATTTTTATAATAAACAAATATGATACTAGACGATTTGGGTTTACGATGAATTAAAAATACTAACAAAAAACAAATTGGCAAAAGAAAACCCAAACATGTTTAAAAAAGAAAAGAAGGAAGAACCAACTATTATAAATTAAAAAAAAAGTCCCACTTAACCTCCCAATCAAGCGGGACACAAAAATTTATAAAATATTAACTTTTATAAATTATTTTGTTGTTTTAATTAATACGTTTGTTATATATTTTTCAATTTCGAACAATCCTGAATAATTTATTTTTTCTTCGGTGTCAGAAATTTTATGATAATCATTAAGAATCCCTGTTGTGAATAATAAACTAATCGTTTTTTAATACTTAATTTTAGTTGTTTTATAAAATGTAAACAATTAAAAATATCTCATTGAAACCAGGACTTTAATAAAAGGAGTACCGTTTGTTTGTGTAAATCTATAAGCAATTCTATCGCCTGCGACTAAACTGACAGTATTTACTAAATTACTTCCATTCACGTAAGTACTTATTGCAGTTGGCGAAACTAATCCGTTTACAGCTAGCGAGGTAGCTACTCCGTTTTTGTAAACAACAATATCCATGGTAGATGAACTAGGCTGGACTGTGTTATTATTTACTTGTAATGAAACAAATAAATTACTCAAAGTACAATTAAAAGGTATAACTATTTCTGTATTACCAACATTTGGACTTGTTAAAACAGCAGTTGGACTAAAGAAAGCTGGAGTTGTATTAACAGGATTTGAAAAATTTATTGCAAACATTCCACCTGCTACTGTTCCCCAAGCCATATTGCCTGAAGTATCAGTGGCTTTAAGTACTTGCCCAACAACCGCTGGTGTGCCTGTGGTTACTTGCAGGTTGGTGGTTTTGGTTTTGCCTGCTACTTCTAGTTTTTCGGTTGGGTTAATGTTGCCTATGGCGGTGTTGCCGTTTTTTAACATAACCAATGCGTTTGATTTGTTAAAGTCATCTGGTCCGTTACCTATTGTAAATAAGCGGTCAGTAGCTACAAAAGCGGTTGCAGTTGGTGTTATTGCATTAGTGTTAAAAGAACCAATAGTAGTTTCGCCAAAAGATGGTGCAGTTGTCGCAGTACCCATTGCTTTAGACTCATTTCCAGAAGCAATTGCCCCTCGACCCATGGCTGTTGAATAGTTACCTGAAGCTTCAGTATTTGAACCCATAGCAGTTGAGCCAGTACCAGAAGCAACATTTGATATTCCCATAGCAACGGAGCTTGAACCTGACGCTAGAGAGTAGTAACCTGACGCCACTGCTCTTTCACCAGAAGCAGTAGTCTGAAATCCCATTGCCGTAGATACTATTCCACTAGCTGTAGTATTGTAACCAAAAGCATTTGAAGCCAAACCTACATTAACATTATCCCATTGTGATCCTCCAACAACACCTGCTCTAAAAGCCGCTTTATTTGGGTTAAAAAACATTCGGGTTCCGGCACCTTCTGGTATGCCGTTGGCTGCACCAATAGCTAAACCATTATCGTAGGTTCCTGTTGTTAAAAAACCATCGGTTCCGTTTATGGCTACTGTGCCATTAGAGGCAGTAATGTTTCTGCCAACACCTGCACCACCAAAATTATAGGCATCGTTTAGGTTGCCACCGCTGCTAGCGGCTGCTTGCCAAGTGGCGTTACCCGCTGCGTCAGATGTTAAAACGCGCCCTGCTGTTGCACCATTGGTAACTTGCAAATCGGTTGTTTTGGTTTTACCTGCTACTTCAAATTTTTCGGTTGGGTTAATGCCTACACCCACGTTTCCGTTTCCTTTTACTCTAAATAATTCGTTAGATGATGATGCTGAAGTACCAGCAAAAAATATGTGATCCGCACCCGGAGAATCCGTTTGAAAACGCAGTGTACCGCCATTTATACCTAAACCATAAAATTGATGGTCGTTGTTGGCACTTTCGAACATTACTATTTTTCGATTGGCAATAGAATTTGATAGTTGTAAAGGCGCATTTGGGCTGGTGGTACCTAACCCAACATTACCATTGGACAAAAATCCGTTGTTGCCAATATTCAAATTAAAAGCATTGTGTGCTATGGTAGTATTGGCGGTTAAATTGCCACCCAATTGAATGTTGTTTCCGGTTTTGGTTAAACCGTTGTTGGCAGTTTCGGTTGTGCCGCCAGATGAAGGTGTCGCCCAACCCATATTTCCAGCTGTATCAGTTGCGGTTAATACTTGCCCAACAACTGGAGCTGTGCCTGTGGTTACTTGCAGGTTGGTGGTTTTGGTTTTGCCGGATACTTCTAGTTTTTCGGTTGGGGCAACGCCAATACCCACGTTACCATTTGCTTTAATGCGCATTAATTCCTGCGAAGTAGTTGCCGATGTACCGTTAAAGAAAGTATGATCGCCACCAACAGTTTGATAACGAAGCATAGCATTATTAATACCAAAACCATAATATTGATGGTCGTCATTAGCGAATTCAAACAATACTATTTTTCTATTTACAACTGAATTTGATAATTGCAACGGAGCATTTGGGCTGGTGGTACCTAACCCAACATTTCCATTAGATAAAAATGCGTTGTTACCAATATTTAAATTAAAACCGTTGTGCGCAATTGTTGTATTGGCAGTTAAATTGCCACCCAATTGTATGTTGTTACCAGTTTTGGTTAAACCGTTATTAGCAGTTTCGGTTGTACCACCAGCCGCAGGTGTTTGCCAACCCATATTTCCAGCTGTATCAGTTGCAGTTAGCACTTGCCCAACTACTGCTGCAGTACCAGTAGTTACTTGCAGGTTGGTTGTTTTGGTTTTGCCTGCAACTTCTAGTTTTTCGGTTGGGTTAATGCCAACGCCAACGTTTCCGTTTCCTTTTACTCTGAATAATTCGTTAGATGATGATGCAGATGCACCTGCAAAAAATACATGATCGGCACCAGCAGAATCTGTTTGATATCGAAGTACTCCACCGTTTATACCAAAACCATAAAACTGATGGTCGTTATTGGTACTTTCGTACATTACTATTTTTCTGTTAGCAGTTGTACTAGCAAGTTGTAAAGGAGCATTCGGGCTGTTTGTTCCTAACCCAACATTTCCATTGGACAAAAATGCGTTGTTGCCAATATTCAAATTAAAAGCATTGTGCGCTATGGTAGTATTAGTGGTTAAATTGCCACCCAATTGTATGTTGTTTCCGGTTTTGGTTAAACCGTTGCTAGCAGTTTCGGTTGTACCACCAGCCGCTGGTGTTTGCCAACCCATATTTCCTGAAGTATCGGTTGCAGTTAGTACTTGTCCAGCAACAGATGCAGTACCAGTTGTAACTTGCAGGTTGGTGGTTTTGGTTTTGCCATTAACTTCTAGTTTATCAGTGGGTGCTGCAACGCCAACGCCAATGTTTGTTCCTGTGTCTGTCATTAAACCATCGGTTAAGGTAGTGCCGTTCCATTTTGGTACTTTGTTGCTGGTTAGTACGCCAACTTTTGGGTCGGTTTCTGGTAAAGCCGCAGGAATTGTGATGTTAAGATCTTGCCAACCACCCACAGAAGCTAGAACATTAGTTTTAAAATATAAATCAAATCCTGCAAAAGTAGCACCTCCACCTGCCAGTAAAACGCCTCCAGCATAAACATCAGTGGCTTGAAATTGTATTGCTAAATTGGTTGCATTAAGTCTAAAGTTATACACTGATGCAGCAGTTACAGCCAGTGGTGTAGTTAAAGTGATTACGTTAGTACCAACTACCAAATTAAAGGTTGTTATGTTACTACCTGCCGAAGTACCTGTGCCTACTACTAATGTTGCACCAGTAAATGCAGTTGTCGAAATAATTTCTACAGAAACCAGTTGACCAGTTTGTCCCGCTGTAAAACTTTGTCCATATTCGGTAGAACCACTACTAATAGTATTAAAAACCGTTTGCGATTGGTCTATCAATGTTGAAATGGCTGTCGCATACCCTTGAAATTTATTGGTTGTGGTGTTGTAAATTGTTAAACCCGCTTTTGGAGTTACTATAGCATTCCGCTGTGCGGTAGTCATTCGAGGTAATAATACCCCAGCTGTAGTTGAGGTAATGTCTAGAATTGCACTAGGGTCTGGCGTTGTGGTGTTAATGCCGACTTGGGAAAAAATAGTTGCACTAGTGAAAATTAAAAATAGGAGTAAATACTTTTTCATAATGGGAGAATTTTTAGTTTGTACAAAAAAACTATTAAAATTTTCAGGAATAAAAACAATGTGAAGTTTGGACAGTTATTTGGGAAGTTTGGAAAAATTATAACAGATTAAACAAAAAACCACAAAGTAATTCGTGGTTTTTCATACGCATTAAAGAAAAAACTACTAAACTCTAATTTATTGATGAGGTAAAATTTTTGCAAAACAAATATTAATACGTTTTTGCATATTTATGAAGTGGCGGCTTTTGAAAACCAATATTTCATTTTAACACTTAACTTTTTTTGATGCATAAAGTTTCTATTTTGTACTAAACCCGCCATTTCATAAATATGCTGTTGGTAAATGTTAATTTTTGATTATCTTTTGGTAACTTTTTTCCCCGTTTTCATCTGTTATTACCATAATGTAAATACCAGGTTGAAAATCTAAATTAAAATTGATTAAAGACGTATTATTAAAGTTTTTATTATTTATTAACAGACCGTTGATGGAAAATACTTCTAAAACTAAATTAGGTTGAATAGTATTAAATTTGATGGTGATATCTCCATTAGTTGGATTTGGGAAAATTTTTAAATTTTCTAAAGCAGAATTTTCCACTAAAGATAAATTAGTACACGCTGAAACATTAACGGTGAATATAAGGTCTCCTTCATTTGTACTACCTAAGCTATGCCCAATTGGAGAGTTAGATGTAACTACTCCTCCGGTATAAACATCACCACTAAAGTCTAAATCACCTTTGATGTTAAATTTAGTAGCACCAAGACCTTTAATACTAAAGGCATAATTTGAGTTTGCGTCAACAGGGAAAGGTGTCGAAAGAGGAATTACTAAAGTTCCAGCTGCGGAAACATTAACTGATTGAGTATAACTTGGCATGTCTGTGTTAGTACCGCTATTAATTCTTAATTCAGCAGTTCCAGTAGTTGTCACATCTCGAACTTCTAACGTAATAGAGGAAATTGCTCCGCAGCTTGTTGTTGTGATATTTTGACCAGCCCAAGCAGATTGGTTACAACTTCTCCAATTACTACCTGAAGTAGCACCAATAATTGAATACGGGGTTTGAGAAAAAGAAAAATTTAGTGCAAAAAATAGACTTGTTAATAAAAGGTAATTTTTTTTCATTTTTAAATAATTTAAGTGTCAATATTAGGTTTAATGTTTGCCAGTTAATTTAGTATCTTGGAAATTAATTTCACGAAAAATAAAAATGTGAAGTTTGGACGGTTATTTTGGAAGTTTGGATTCCAGATTGCTAATTATCAGTTATGTATTTTTCATAGCGATTAATAGAAATATTTTTATATATTCAGTTTTTTAGTAATTTTTACTTTGAATAAAATATTTTTTTGCTCAAGTATTGCCCGTTTTCTAGAGTTACTACACCTACTATTATTTCTGAATTTAAGTCTAAATTTTCAACAATATAATCTAATTGATTGATGTTGTTTTTATTTAAAATTTTCTGACCAAGTAAATTATAAATTTCGATTTTTTCAATTTTCTCAACTTTCGATAGAAAATTAATACTATTGTTAACTGAAAATATGTTTAATTTATCATTTAAACTTTCAAAATCACTAGTTCCCAAAGCGACATTAGAAATTGAAACATCGTCCATAGTCATATTTTGTCCACCAGAAGCACTAGAACCTCTAGTAAATGTCCATTTTACGTAACGCGTGGTACTTAATAAATTAGTTGGTCCAAGTACTTGGCAAAATCCAGGTAGTGATGCTGTATTAATTAAAGTTGAATAGTTAACACCATCGCTAGATTCTTGAACTAATAATGAGGAAGAGGTTGTTGCTGCTGGAGATTTTACTGTAAATGTTAGAGTTGTTGGAGCACTATTAAAAAATACACTTTTAGTATCGCCTGTAGTATCAAATTTAGCACCATTACTACCAGAGCAAGCAAAAGTACTTAAATAAGAATTTAAAGAACCGTCAGTCCAACCAGTTGGTGTTGAATCCCAGCTTGTTCGAAAAAGTGGTAAAATTGCTTGTCCATGTATGTGTGAGCAAGCGAATAAAATGAGAAGTTGAAGTAAAAATAATGTTTTTTTCATAATACAATTTGATTAGTTAAGTTTTAAATTATTATTTGTCAAACAAAACTAAATCAATAAAAAACATTAAAAATAACTTTGGGAAGTTTGGATGGTTATTTGGGAAGTTTGGAAAGAAAATTAAAAAAAGTTTAGAAGGTTAAGTTTATTTAATAATTATAAAACATCAATTAATCCTTTAAATTTTTTTGAAATAGGAACTTCGATTTCATTTATAGTAACAAAATTTAAACTTACAGCAGTAATAAAATTCGTATTGACTATGTATCTCATATGAACTTGAATCATATAGTTGTTTTCGGGTAGCGCTTCGAGAAAATCGCTCAATTTTTGGCGAATGATAAAACTTTTTTGTTCTAAATAAATTTCTAGGTAATTACCATCTGACTTTGTATAAACAATTTTTGATAGTTGTAATTTTATTTTTTTTCCACCAGAATCGATTGTAATAGTCTGTTTGTCTATTTGTGGCAATTGATTATTGATAGCATTAAAACTTTGTAATGCAATGTTTATGGTAGTAATTAAAGTGGGTTTATTGTAAGGTTTTAACAAATAGCCGTTAGGGTTCAGAGAAGAAAGTTTGTTTAGCGTTACATCATCGCCATAGGCCGTTAAAAAAACTATTGGAATATTCAAATTTTTTCTGACTTGCTGCCCTAGCCAAATACCATCTTTTTTGCCCGCTAAATTAATATCAAGAATTAATAAATCAATCTCTAAATTTTGAATATCACTCCATGCCATGTCAGCATTGGCGGCACTACCCACAACTTCGAAATTGTTTTTAGACAACATACTAATTAGTGCAGCACGTGACATGGCCATGTCTTCTACGACATATATTTTTTTATTTTGCATTGTCGATAAATTTAATTTTAGCCATAAAACCATTCGAACCATCGATTTCTAATGTTCCTGAAATTTCTTCTGACAGCATTTTTAGTAGTCCAAAACCTGTAGTGTTCAATTTCATACTATCGAAATTTTTCGGTAGTCCTTTTCCGTTGTCACTATAAATAAATTCAAAATTATGGTCGACCGTTTTCAATAATGAAATTGTTATGATACCGGCTTTTTTAGGGAAAGCATGTTTGTTACTATTGCTAAATAATTCATTGATTATTAATCCAATGGGAATAACAATATCGGTAGCGAGTTGTACTTCGTCTACATTTATATTAACAGTGTAATTGGTTCCGTATGTACTGTAAAGTAATTGATCGGTTAATTTTTTTATATATTCCTTGATGCTTACAATGGTATAATTTTCGTTTTGATACAACATTTGGTGCATGAGCGCAATACTACTTATTTGTTTTTCGGCATCGTTTAAAATTTCTTCTATTTGTGGACTATTGTTTTTTTCGGCCTGTAACTGAAGTAAACCTGAGATAACCTGCAAATTATTTTTTACTCGATGATGAACTTCTTTCAACAGAATTTCTTTTTCATGTAAGTTAATAGTCAAAATTTCGTTTTGATGATCGATTATTCTACTGTCTTTTGCTTTTCGGTAATATAAAAAAGCAATAATTGTTAATAGAATAGAAGTTATTGCTAAACCAATTTTCTGTAGAAACGAAATTTTTTCTTTCGATTTGTTTCCTATTTTTATTAGGTTCAATTCTTTATCTTTTTCATCAGAATTGTATTTAGCCTGTGCTAAAATGTTTTCTCTCCCTATTTGAATCTGAGCAATAGAGTCGGTAATTTTTTTAGATTTATTGAAAAAAGATGTTGCTTTTTCGGGATTACCATTTAGTAATAAAATTTTTGCTTCAAGGTTGCATATATCAATTTTCATATCGGTCGAAACAATTTTTGGGAGCGATTTCTTGGTAGTTTCAAGAGAATTTATTGCCAAATCTATTTTATTCATTCTTAAATATATTTTGGAAATATTTAAGTAAGATTCTGTAATATTTATATCTTCTTGACCGTTTAAAACTTTAGTTTTTTCAATTAAATCTTTATATGTTGCAATTGTCTTTTCGTAATCGCCATTCTCTAAATCTATTTTTGCAATATTTGATAAAATAACCGATTTAAAAAAAGCATTATAACCTTTTGGCATATTTTTCCCTTCAATACCATTGGTTTGTTTTAATTCTTGAATTGCTAAATCAAAATATTTTTTTGCCGACACATAGTCGTATAATTTCATGTAGCATAATCCTGCATTATTACTCATGCTCGAAACAAATAAATAGTCTTTATCGGCACGAAAGTATTCTTTTACTTTTAAGAAACTAGAAGCCGCTTGCTGATAATTTTTTGTATTGTAGTAAGCCAGAGCCAAATCATTTTCAATATCATTAATTTTTACTAGTTTAGTATCTATAAATTTTTTGCGAAGTGGTGTTATTTTAATAATCTCATTAAAAGCCTCAATTTTTTTATATCCAACTTTAAGATTACTCAAAATTGTAGTTAAATCGTAACTATTTAGAAATTCTTTATAATTAAGTAATTCATTTCCAAGTTCAATAATTTGTTTAATATTTAATTGTTTATAGTTGATAGTGAAATAAAACATTTTGCATTGCAATAAATCATCTTGATTGGCGTTTTTTTCAGCCCAAATAATTAAATTTTTTGTTGGTAGTAATAATTTTACCAATTCTGAATCTAGCGAAGAGTCACTATTAATCGTTGTCTTTATTTTTTTTATTATAGAGACGGCTAAATTAAACTCAATTTCGTTAGACACTTTTTTAGGAAAATCAATCAGAAATTTTTGTTGAGCAGATTCAACTTTGTCGATTAAAACAGAAGGTTTTTGACTAAAAGTTATAGATGTTGTTAAAATGTATAAAAATAGGTAAATGGAGCGTTTCATGAAAATATTTTTTACAAACATATGTTTTTTAAACCTAAATTTGATAATGAAAATAACCTGTTTCAAAACTAATCGAAACAGGTTTAAATAAAAATAGTTAAAAAACTACTACCTTAAAAAACTATTTTATCAATTAACAATCGCAAAGCAAATTTAATTTAAAATAATATTGAAATAAATGTGAAGTTTGGTTTGTTTTTTGGGAAGTTTGGATTATTTTTTTATAAATTTTACAATTTTATTATTTCTAATACAAATTGAAATGTTTTTTACCATTTGTTTTTCTTGGGTATTCTTTTAACTTAGACTAAAAAGTAACATTTGTGGGTAGTGTTTTTTGTGTCCAAGTTAGTAAAAACCAAAACCAACTCATAGTGATGTTTTACAGTATATAATCAGTATTTATAAAATTAGACTCTTTGTTATTCAACAACGCTTGAAGAATTTCATTATTGTATTCGTTGTCTTTAGAGGCAACAAAGGTTCGTATAGAAAAGGAACGTAAAGCATCAAAAATACTCAATGTTCCTACAGCTGAATCTTTTCGACCTGTAAAAGGATAGATATCCGGACCACGCTGGCAAGAACTATTGAGGTTTACTCGGGTCACTAAATTAACTAGCGTATCAATTAATGGAGCAATTGTTTTAATATTTTTTCCAAATAAACTTACCTGCTGACCATAGTTAGATTCTGCCATGTCATCAAGCGGTTCTTGAATATTTTTAAAGGTAATTATGGGAACAACAGGGCCAAATTGCTCTTCATAGTATACTTTCATTTTTTTATTTACTGGATACAAAACCGCTGGATATAAATAATTTTCGGTTCGTTGACCGCCTTTTTTATTGATAATTTTTGAACCATTTGCAATTGCATCATCAATCAATCCTTGCAGATAATCTGGTTTTTCTTTTTCTGGTAATGGAGTTAAAAAAACATTTTCATCCCAAGGATTTCCATATTTTAACTCGTCCACTTTTGCCACAAATCTTTTGTTGAACTCATCAACAATCGACTCATGAACATACAAAAGTTTCAAGGCTGTGCAACGTTGCCCATTAAAAGACAAACTCCCTAATATGCATTCTTGAATTGTTAAATCTAAATCAGCATCTTCTAAAACAATAGCAGGATTTTTGGCCTCGAGGCCAAGAATCAATCGCAATCTATTTTTATTGGGGCTTTGATCTTGCAAAGCAATGGCGGCTTTACTGTTCCCAATTAATGCTAAAATTGAAATTTGTCCAGATCTCATGATTGGGGTTGCGACTGCTCTACCACGACCATACACAATATTAATTACTCCTTTAGGGAAACTTTTTTGGAAAGCATTCAATAAGGGAGAAAGCAACAACACTCCTAGTTTTGCGGGTTTAAAAACCACGGTATTTCCCATGATTATGGCGGGAATAAGCAACGTAAATGTTTCGTTCAACGGATAATTATATGGACCTAAACAAAGTACAACACCAACAGGACCTCGACGAACCATGGCATTAATACCTTGATTTTTAGTAAATTTTGCTGAATTTCTATCCAAGACTTTGTATTCTTCGATAGTATCGTTTATGTAATCAACTGTTCTATCGAATTCCTTTTGGGAATCTGCTAGTGATTTTCCGATTTCCCACATCAAAAGTTTAACAACTTCGTCTCGGGTTTTTTTCATTTCAATTACAAAGTTTTGCATGCATTTTATGCGGTCAATAACTTTCATTGTTGGCCAAGAACCTTGGCCATTTTTGTATGCTTGAACTGATGAGTTTAATGCTTCTAGTGCTTCTTTTTCTCCCATATCAGGAGTTGTTCCCAAAAAAGTTGGTTCATATTTTTCTGATGAAGATATAGTAGAATATACTTGGGCAGTTGCTCCAACCCATTTTTTTAAATCACCATCAATTAAATAGGTATCTTGAATTGTAGGTTTTGTAATTTGATATTTTTCTGGAATTGGATTCATTTTTTAAATTTGAGTTAGTCGTTTACTAAACTTTGCAAATAGGCCAAAAATCTGGAAATAATGCCTCTTTTTGCCGATTTTGGATCTTCTTTTTTTGCTACACTTTCAAATGCCCTAAATGTTGAAATGAAAAAAGTTATGAAACAAAAAATTACTATAATGTTGAGTATTATTATGTCTAAATTTTTCATATTATTTTTTCAGTTTAAGGTTAAAAAAAATTAATAATCCAACAATTGTTGGTGGCCATAATCCTATGAAAATAGCACGTTGCCAATCTCCAAGAACTACATAAAAATACTCAGATATAAATATTAGAACAACAACGACTATTAATGTAAATAATTCTGATTTTTTAAATTTGTCAAACATAATGTAAAGTTTTAATGATTTAATTTTTTATAAATGTAGTAAAAAAAACATTTTGTTTAACAAAATTGAATAAATATTAAACAAAATATGAAATTTTAAAGAAGTTTTTCAAGTTGAATTAATGGGTAAATGCAGAATTTAACTTTAGAATAATTAGATTATTTTTTAATTTATCAGTTTGTTTAAACTAAATTAACAATCACGTATCACGTGTTATAAAATTGTTAAATATCTGATTTTCATATTATTAAATTAAAATTTTAAATAAATTAGCCTATTATTAACCAAACCAAAATAATTATGAAAAAAGTATTTTTTTTAAGTTTAACGTTATGTTTAACGTTTTGGTCATGTCAGGATGACAATGTTTCGAATGATAACAAGTCTAATGTTGTTGAACAATCTTTAAATAATAAAGATTCAAGGATTTGTTTGGATAAATTTCCACCTTCTTTAACTGGTCAAGAAAAAAAAGGCTCTGTTTTGCAATTGTACAAATGGTCAGTTGGACAAACAGTAAGAGTTAAATTTTTGAATGGAGATGGGTTTTTACAACAAAAAGTGAGACAGTTTGCTTCGGAATGGATGAGTCATGCAAATATAAATTTTGTATTTGTGCCATCAAATGAAAATTCAGAAATTAAAATTAATTTCGACAATTCAAATACCTCATGGTCGTATTATGGTAATTCTGCTCAAAACATTCCTCAAAATCAAGCCTCTATGAATTTTGGTTGGTTCAACGGATCTACACCAGATGCAGAATTTAGTAGAACAATTATCCATGAATTTGGACACGCCTTGGGGATGGTTCATGAACATCAAAACCCAAATGTAACCATTCCTTGGAATAGACCGGCAGTTTATGCTTATTTTGCTGGTGCACCAAATTATTGGTCAGCACAACAAGTTGATAATAATATTTTAAATACTTTTAGTCCATCTGAAACTAATTCTGGTAGTTATGATAGAGCTTCTATTATGCATTATTTTTTCCCTAATGGATTGACTTTAGATGGTTCAACTTTTACACAAAATAATGTATTGTCTCCAGAAGATAAATCTTTTATTGGTCAAATATATCCTTTTAGCAATACTGCTGGAACTGCTAATTTGTACCGTTATTTTTACAATGGAAAACATTTTTATACTGCTGATTATAATGAGTTAGGAGCAAATTCTTTAGAAGGGATTGTTGGAAAGGTGTTCACAACTCAACAGCCTGGTACAGAGCCAATTTATAGATACAATACTACTATTTATGGGGGTCATTTTTATGTTTTGGGTACTCCAGTTAATTTATCATGGTTGCAATATGAGGGTATTTTGGGTTATGCATATAGAACTCAACAACCTGGAACAATACCAGTTTATAGATATTTTTCACAAACATACATAGACCATTTTTATACAAATTCTTTTAGTGAATTAGGAAATGGCGGTTATACATATGCATACGAAGGTGTAGAATTTTATGTATTACAATAGTATTAATTCCATAAAAAAGAAGCCGTTTGAAATTTCAAACGGCTTCTTTTTTGGGTTTAAACAATTCTTTATTTTATCAACTCAAAACTACGTTTTACAAAAGCGGTTAGTTCTTCGCCTTTCAATAAATTTTGAGACAATTTTGCCAAATCTAGGGCTTGTTTAACCAAATGTTCTTGAACTGTTTTGTCAGTTGTTTGCAGAATAGTCGTTGCTAATGCAGAATTAGAATTTACAACTAGATTATACATTTCTGGCATATTGCCCATACCAAACATTCCACCACCACCAGATTGGCTCATTTCTTTCATTCGTCGCATGAACTCTGGTTGTGTAATGATAAATGGCGATGCATTACTGTCAAGCGATTCTAATTGAACCGAATAGGCTTTTGGGATAAAAGATTCTAACGAAGTTTTTAAAGTTTCTTTTTCATCGTCAGACAATTTAGAAATCGTAGTTTCGTCTTTCTTGATTAGATTATCAATGTGATCTGAATCGACACGAACGAAAGTTACATTCTCATTATCGGCTTCTAATTTCTGAATCAAATGTGATATGATCGGCGAATCTAAAAGCAAAACTTCATAGCCTTTATCTTTTGCAGATTCAATGTATGAATGTTGCGCATCTTTATTACCAGCATATAAAACTACTAGTTTTCCGTCTTTATCAGTTTGATTGGCTTTTAAATTCTCTTTGATCTCTTCTAAAGTCAAAAATTTGTCATCAACTGTTGGGTATAAAACAAAAGTTCCTGCTTTTTCGTAAAATTTCGGTTCAGAAAGCATTCCATATTCCAGAACAATTTTAATATCATTCCATTTTTTCTCGAAATCTTCACGATTTTCTGTGAACAATGATTTCAGTTTATCGGCAACTTTTCGGGTAATATAATTCGAGATTTTTTTTACATTACTGTCTGCTTGCAAGCCAGAGCGAGAAACATTCAAAGGAATATCTGGTGAATCGACAACACCTTTCAGCATCATTAAAAATTCTGGAACAATTCCTTCAACATTATCAGTCACAAAAACCTGATTTTGGTACATTTGGATTTTGTCTTTCTGAATTTGCATATCAGTTCCCAATTTTGGAAAGTACAAAATACCAGTCAAATTAAATGGATAATCTACATTCAAATGAATGTTAAATAATGGCTCTTCGAACTGCATTGGATACAATTCATGATAAAAAGTCTTGTAATCTTCATCTGTTAATTCAGTTGGTTGTTTCGTCCAAGCAGGATTTGGGTTGTTGATGAAATTGGCAACTTCAACATATTCAGTTTTGTAATCTTCTGGAGCATCTTCTGGTTTTGGTAATGCCTCTTGCTTGGTTCCAAATTGAATTGGAATAGGCATGAATTTATTATATTTATTTAAAAGCCCAGAAATTTTTGAATCCTCAAGAAATTCTAAAGAGTCTTCAGCAATGTGAAGAATAATTTCAGTTCCACGATCAGTTTTGGAGTGTGGTTCTAATGTAAATTCAGGACTTCCGTCGCAAGTCCAATGTGCAGCAGGTTCCTCTTTGTATGATTTTGTAATAATTTCCACTTTTTCTGCTACCATAAAAGCAGAATAAAAACCTAGACCAAAATGACCAATAATACCCGAATCTTTGGCAGATTCTTCGTATTTGTTTAAGAATTCTTCAGCACCTGAAAACGCCAATTGATTGATGTATTTTTCAACTTCGTCAGATGTCATCCCTAAACCTTGATCTGTAATGTGTAATTTCTTACCTTCTTTATCAATTTTTACTTCAATAATGGGGTTGCCATATTCGGTTTTAGCCTCGCCAATGCTAGTGAGATGCTTCAACTTTAAAGTAGCATCTGTTCCGTTTGAAATCAACTCTCTCAAGAAAATTTCGTGATCGCTGTATAAAAATTTCTTGATTAAGGGAAATATGTTTTCAACTGAAACATTAATTTTTCCTGTTGTCATAATATATAGATTTAAAGATTTTTTAAATGATTTCAAATAGAATACCAATTGTACTAAAAGTGACAAATTGTCGTTTTAATGTAACTATGTTAAAAAAAAAACTAATATAAAACTATTTCAAATTTGAGGTTTGTATATTTGTAAAAATAAAATGTAATAAAAATGAGAAAAGTAATTTTAATGGTTTCTTTCGCAGTTTTACTTTTGGGCTGTAAAGCAAATACAGTTACCAACTTGGATAAAAAATCGCAAGTTGACATGAAAGGAAATTGGAAAATAACAAAAGTTTCCTATGTTGGGCAAGAATATTTTAAAGTAAATTCTTTTGAAATTGCGGATTCTAAATGTTTCGAAGGTAGTACTTGGAAATTTATTTCGAATAACAACAAAGGCGACATGACTCTAAACGCTACTGGTTGTCCAACTTTTAGTTCACCAATTGTTTGGAGCATCAACGAAGAAGGAAATTTTGGTTTGAAAATTTTGAGTGCTGGAATTAAAGCAAAAAAAGTACTTGAAGGCTATTATTTGAAAGTAGCCAATCAAACTACTTCTTCATTTCAATTAATCGATAAAATGAATGTTGGAGGAAAATTATCAGATATAACATATCAATTTGAAAAAATAAATTAAGAAATCATGTATAAAAAAATAACATCACTTTCATTTGCATTTTTAATGCTAATTGGAACTCTTTTTACGAGTTGTGAAGCAGTCAAAAATACAAATAATGCTCAACGTGGAGCAGGAATTGGAGTAGCAGCAGGGGCACTTTTGGGCGCTATTATCGGAAACAATGTTGGAGGCGGAGGAAATGGTGCACTCGGAGCAGTTCTTGGCGGAGTAATTGGTGGTGCCGCTGGTGGAGTAATTGGACACCGAATGGATAAACAAGCCCGCAGAATCTCTGAAGTTTTACCAGGGGCAACTGTAGAGCGTGTTGGAGAAGGAATTAAATTAACTCTTAATGAAAATTCAGTCCGATTTGATACTAATAAAGCAACATTGACAGCAACTGCAAAAGCAAATTTGGATAAATTAGTTCCCGTTTTTAATGAATATTCTCAAACTAATATTAAAATTTTTGGATATACTGACAATACTGGTAAACCTGAATATAATTTAACTTTGTCTGAGCAAAGAGCAACATCAGTTAAAGGTTATTTAGCATCGAAAGGAATTGGAGCAAACCGTTTCAACATCACAGGAATGGGAATTGCTGATCCAATTGCTACTAATGATACAAAAGATGGTAAGTCATTAAACCGACGCGTGGAATTTGCAATTACTGCAAATGCCGACATGGTTGAAGATGCTAAAAAAGGAGAGTAATATTTTTACAACATAGTAATTTAAAAAAAGTTGTTTCGCAAGAAGCAACTTTTTTTATGGTGCAAAAACATTAAAAGCGGGTAATGCTTTATGATTAAAATCCCACAAACATTGATTTTCCCATGATGAACCTTGAAGAGATGTTGAGGCATTTCCTGTAAAAGCAATCCAATCTGGAGCCCAATACACAAAACCAATTCCTTTGTTGTTTGGAATGTTTTTGATAATTTCAATAATTTTCAACATATAGTTTTTTTGACCATCTGGTGTTGGTGGATATGCAGGTATAATTTGGTTTTGAAAACCAATATAATTATTTAAACTATCCTGATAACTCAAAGTGAAAGGATAAGCAACTTCAACCAACATAATTTCTTTATTGAAAGTAGAAGCCAAATTATTGAGTTTAGTTTGAACCAAATTCAAATCTTTGGTGCTAAACTGAGGATAGTATGAAAGACCAATCACATCAAAATTTAAGTTGAAGTTTGTTAATTCTGCAAAGAAATACGATGCGTTTTCAACGTTTGAAACATGTAATATAATTTTGGTAGATGTTCCATTAACTTCTCTCACGGCTATAATTCCTTTGTTTATTAATGCAGCATAATTAGCCCAGTTAGTAGCAAATTGGTTCCAAACTTTGCCATAATTCCACAAAAAGCCACTGTCAGTTTCATTGCCAATTTGAACAAAATCTGGCGAAGTCCCTTGATTTTTCAGTTGAGTTAAAACATCTTTAGTGTACACATAAACTTGATTTTTTAAATCATCAAAAGTCAAATTTTGCCAAGCCAAAGGTGGTGTCTGGTTTGCAGGATCTGCCCAAGTATCTGAATAATGAATGTCTAACATAAACGGAATATTACGTTGCTTTAATTTCAATGCATACGTTTTAACTACTGATATACTATTTAGGTTGTTTTGTGGCGTATGCCAAAGTTTTAAACGCACTAAATTACATCCTTTTTGTTTTACAAAATCTAAAACTTGAATTGGGTTATTATTTTCGTCTTTGTAATCTAAATTATAAGATTCTAATTCAGATTGAAAAGATAAATCCATTCCTCTGTAAAAAATAGAACTTGAAATTGTAGGAATTGATTTTACTGGTTCAACATCATTATTTTTCGAACAATTCGTTAGTAAAATTGAAAATATTAGTAGTACAACTTTATTGAAAATTTTCATAATTCAAATATAATAAATTAAATCCTTGTTCAAAACATTGTAACTTTGAAAAATATAAAATTTGATTTTTTTTACATGTTAGAATTAAAAAATATTTCGTTTGCATATGACGAAAACAATGCTATTGAGAATTTAAGTTTCAACGTTTCAAGAGGTCAAAACATAACCATAATTGGCGAAAGCGGTTGCGGAAAAAGTACTCTTTTGAAATTGATTTATGGTTTTTATGATTTGAAAGAAGGTGAAATGGTATACAATAAAAAGCAAATTCTGGGTCCAAAATTCAATTTAATTCCTGGTGAAGATTACATCAAGTTTATGGCACAAGATTTTGATTTGATGCCCTACATTTCTGTGAGTGAAAACATTGGAAAATACTTATCTAACGTAGATTTGAAAAAGAAAAAAGAACGCATTTTTGAATTGTTAGATATGGTAGAAATGGCTGAATTTGCAAATGTTAAAGCACAGTTTTTGAGTGGTGGTCAACAGCAACGTGTGGCTTTAGCGAAGGTTTTGGCACTTGAACCACAAATTTTGTTACTGGATGAACCTTTTAGTCAAATTGATACCTTTCGGAAAAATTCACTTCGAAGAAATTTGTTTCATTATTTGAAGTCTAAAGAAATAACTTGTCTCATCGCAACTCATGATGGAACAGATGCTTTATCATTTTCAGATGAAACCATTGTATTGCAAAACGGAAAAATCATTGCAAAAGAAATGCCTAGAAATTTATTCGAAAATCCAATATCAAAGTATGTCGCCTCTCTTTTTTCTGAAGTAAATGAAATACCTTTATATTTATTACATGATGAAAATTTGAGTACGGATTTAAAATTAGTATATCCTTTTCAATTAAAAATAGTTGAAACATCAAAACTTAAAGTAGAAGTAAAACAAAACTATTTTCGAGGAAATTGCTATCTAATTAAAGCAAAATATGAATTTGGAGTGCTCTTTTTTGAAAGTGATTATTTTATTGAAACAAATACTGAAATTTATTTAACTTTGTAATCTAAATATTCGTATCATGAAAAAATTGTATTTTTTACTGTTGCTATTATCTATTTCAACATTTGCACAATTACAATGGAGACCAATTAATAATGCACCAATTAATGTCGGAAATCGAAGGTTTGATGATATTTTTTTTATTTCTGAAACTGTTGGTTGGGCTGCAAATGGCAGTAGAGGAGCCATTTATAAAACCACGGATGCAGGACAAACATGGGTTTTGCAAATGAGTAATGCAACAAACGGGACAAATTACTATTTTAGAAATGTTGAATTCATAGATGAAAATATTGGTTTTATTGGTACTTTGAATGGTGTTTTTTTCAAAACAATAAATGGAGGTACAACTTGGACAGCAGTAACCAATTTCCCAACAAATCCTGATGCAATTTGCGGATTAGATGCTGTTGGTTCCTCCACAATATATGGAGTTGGAGCCTATTATGAACCTGCTTTTTTAATAAAATCGACAGATTCGGGTTCAACTTGGACATATACTGACATGAGTGCCTATGCAAACGGACTTGTAGAAGTTTTGTTCATTGATGAAAATATTGGTTTTGCCTCAGGACTAAATAGTAATGGTGGAGTCATTATCAAAACAATAAATGGAGGAGTAACTTGGACAGAAATTTACAATACAAATGTCCCTGGTGAATACGTTTGGAAACTTCAAATCTTGCCAGGTACAGGAAACAATACCATTTTTGGATCTGTAGAAAGTGTTGCACCAAACTTAGGTAAATTAATTAAAACATTTAACGGAGGAAACAATTGGATTAGTAAGAGTTTTCCAGATGTAGATGTACAAGCCGTTGGATTTGTTTCCGCAACTCATGGCTGGATGGGCGGACATCATACAGGTTTTTTCGAGACGCTTGATGGAGGTGACACTTGGACAAACATTTCTGTTGGAAGCAATTTGAATCGTATTTTTTTTCTATCACCAACTCTAGCCTATGCTTCTGGAAGTACACTTTATCGATTTAGCGACACCAGTTTAGCCTCAAATACTTTTGTTGAAACAGAAAGAGTTCCACTTTTTGTTACCCTAACACCAAATCCAGTAGTTGACAAACTTAATTTTTCGGTTGAATTTTTAAATAATGATCATATAAAAATTGAATTATACGATAGTTTGGGACGAAGGTTAAAAGAACTTAAAAAAGAAGATATATCCGAAGCCATGACCAAAAACTATTCCTTTGATTTTCCTTATGCATCTGGAACTTATATATTGAATTTCCATAACAATACAGGAAGACAATCGGTTAAATTTATAAAAAGGTAGTACAATAATTCCATATTACTCGTAAAATACCCCAGTTTATTCCATGATAAAAAACATATTTACTGCTTCATTAATTTTGGGAATTATTTTCGGAATATTTTTCATAATCTATACGTTGTTTTCAAAACGTAGAAAAGACAAGCCAGTCATTTACCTTCAATTGTTTGTATTGTTTTTAACATTACACAATCTGCAAATTTTTGTAACAGCAGATGACATTGATACTAATTTTCTGGAACGAAAACTTTTGATTCCTTGGTATTTGCTCATCATTCCAGCCTTTTATACTTTTGTTCGCTATTTTCTAAAAATCGAGGACAAAAACAAACGCTATTTTTGGGTTGCCACTTTTTTGTTTACACTGGAAATTACGGTTAGAGTCTATTTGTTTCCAAATCATTTTCATGATGTCAAAAATCTACAAATTGCAAGTTATGCACAAATTGAAGAGATTGTAAATGCCTGTTTCACGCTTTTTTTGTTTGGGAAAACTTTTTTGATGTATCGAAAAAAATCAAAAAAGTTAGATTATATTTTGTCTTTTGATAAACTCAAATGGCTCAATCAATTCATTTTTTTTGGATTACTAATTTTGGTAACATGGGTTTTTGCTATTGTATTCAATTTAAAAAACGTACTTAATCCTGAAGTATATTTGTATTATCCTTTGCGAATATCAACAACTTTTTTAATTTGTTGGGTAGCATATATTGGTTTCTTCAAATACAATTTGATAGTTGATCGAATAGAAATTAGGGAATTGATATCGAATGATGAAAATTATACAGAAAAATTTGAAGACATAAAAAAAGAGGCAGAATTTCTATTTATAGAGCAATACATTATTGACCATAAATGTTATTTGAATCCAGATTTTAGTCTTGATGAGTTTGTTTCGCAAACAAAAATAGCAGGAAGAAGAGTTTCCGAAATTTTAAAAGCCAATACAAACCAAACTTTTACAGATTTCATTAATAAACTTCGTATTGAAAAAGCCAAAAAATTACTGACAGATCAAAAATACAGTCACTACACAATCGTAACCATTGGTTATGAATGTGGATTTAATTCGAAAACCACATTTTATAGAGTTTTTTCAAAATTTGTTGGATTAACTCCAAAAGACTACATCAAAAAAAATAATACAACTTCATAGCACTCAAAACCATTTTAGTTGTTTACAAAAATCTTTTGAAACAAATAAATGCCAAAATGGTGTCTCAAAAACTATCCTATTTTCTGTAAATTCGTCTTAAAATTATCTAAACTATATTTTTTGACTTTCTTTTAAAAAAACTAGAAAAATTACAATAAATTTACTCATGTCAATAAACAATCTAATTACAAGCTGAATTAACAAATTGAAAACTGTCCCATTTTCTGCAACTTTGTCCCATTTTCTGCATTTTGCAGAAAATGGGACACTTTATTTTTTTAAAGGTTTTAAATTTGTATAATAATCATACAACAAAACAATCATGAGAAGTATTTTTCTGTTTTTATTGTTTCCTTCTTTATTTTTCGCGCAATCAAAAAATGAAATTATCAACCCAAAAGGGAATTGGTATTTTGGTGCGGAAATCGGATCGAATAAAATCAGTTCATTTTCAATGGGCGAATCAAATACATCTTTTCAAGGTGGAATTTTAGCAGAATATTATTTCGCAAAACATTGGAGCGTTTTGGGAAGAATAAAATATTTTGAAACTGGTGTTTCGTTTAGTGATATAAATTACGTTGATACTATTGGTTTGATCCTACCCGTTGATTATAGTATAACTAAACCATACAGCAATTTGTATTTCAAAGGTCAAGTAGTTTCAATTCCAATTGACTTGAAATTTGAAATAAATGTTTACAATGAACTACATTTTTTTTCAACACTAGGTTTTGCATACAATAGAGAAATAAAATCCGAATATATTTTACCAAATTACGAATCGCCATATGACATTAGCATGTTTAATAAAAGTTATATCAATTTTAACTTAGGAATTGGATTATCCTATTTTGTAAATTCTAGTGCCAATATTTTTATTAATACTGAACTATCAAAGTTTGGAGGTTTAAAAGGAACTAACAATAAATCTTTTTTTAGTGTAACCTATTATGAACCAGAAAATAATTTTATCAACATAGGAATTAAATACAATTTTAAAAAATAACATTATGAAAAAACTAATTCTATTATTTATTACAGTCTTTACTTTGAGTTGTTGCTCAAAATCAGAAAACTCATCAACACCAGTTGCACCTATTGACCAACTTCCACCCGCAACCCAAACTGGTGCTAACAAAGTAGGGTGTTTAGTTAACGGGCAAGTTTTTTTACCTTATCAATCAAACCCTTTTGGTGTTCCCTCTGTCACGTGCAGTTATCAATTTGTAAATAATAATTATGAATTTGGATTTGGAATTAGAAATGATAAAATGTCAGAAGCAAGAGGAATTACAATTTTAACAAACAAATTAGAATTTATTCAGGGGCAAACTTATTTATTAAAACAAGAAGAAATCACAAATTCAAGTTTTGCATATTACAAAATTGGATTTTCAAATGGATTTGGAACAAATACTATAAACACTGGCGAATTAAAAATCACAAGACTTGACGAAACAAATGCCATAATTTCTGGTACATTTTGGTTCGATGCTGTAAATAGTATTGGGACAAAAGTAGAAGTCAGAGAAGGACGTTTTGATATGCAATATTCACAATAAACCACAAAAATTATTTAAAAAGAAAAAGCCGTCCACCAAGGCCGACTACTCCTCACAGTAAACCATCAATATCTCACCATTATTAATTTAACTACACAAATTTATGAATCTTTAAAAATCAAAATATTATGAAAAATCTATTCTTATTATTTATTATAGTCTTTACTTTGAGTTGTTGCTCAAAATCTGAGAACTCATCAACACCAATTGCACCCGTTGACCAATTGCCTCCAGCCACCCAAACAGGCGCAAACACCGTTGGTTGTTTGGTTAACGGACAAGTTTTTCTGCCTTATCAATCAAATCCATTTGGTTCTCCTGCGGTTGTTTGTTTTTATCAATTCTTAAATGGTAATTATGTTTTTAGTTTAGGTTTTTCAAATAATAAAATTGCAAATGGTTTACGAAATGTTAAAGTTAGTACACGAAGCATAACTTTACAACAAGGTCAAAGTTATCAATTAAAATTAAATAACGGTAATTCTGCATTTGCTGCTTATCTTGATTTTGCACAAACATCAGATTATTTAACAAATGATATTACTCTTGGTGAACTAAAAATCACAAGACTTGACGAAACAAATGCCATAATTTCTGGTACATTTTGGTATGACGCAGTAAATAGTGTTGGAACAAAAGTTGAGGTTAGAGAAGGTCGTTTTGATATGCAATATTCACAATAAACCACAAAAACTATTTAAAAAGAAAAAGCCGTCCACCAAGGCGGACGACTCCTAACAGTAAACCAACAATATCTCACCATTATTAATTTAACTACACAAATTTATGAAAAATTTTATAATCAAAATTAGTTTTTTGCTTTTATCTTTTTGTGCAACAGCACAAACAACACCTTCAACATCGACCATTGAGGTCAACACCACCTTTGGGCAACAAATGGCAACGATGTTTAGCGCTTTAGAGCGAAACCGAGTGCCACACGGGCTTTTACTCGATTTGGCAATGGAGTTTACAAACGTTCCTGCCTTTGATGGCACACTCACAGACAGTACTTTTGTTCGACCAAAAGTTCTAAAAGAAATTTACAACACCTTGCTCATGAGCAGAATCCGCGATGTTTCAACAGGTTTTGTAACGCCAGACCAATTCGAAAACAGTTGGTTTGCACAACGTGCCGAGGAACATATTGCGCTTTCTGGATTATATTTCAAATACAGCCGTTTTGCAACAAATGCTGCCACGTCTGGAAAACTGATCTATACAAATGGTAAAATTTATGACCGATATATTGGTGGCGTTTGGCAAAACCCATATCAAGAAATGAAAACCTTTGCCATGGCAATTCCTGTAGATGTTTTTACTGGTTTGAATCTAAAAGTAAAAATTCCACAAGCTATTTTTTATTCTAACTATGCCAACGGAATTCAAAGTATTGCGATTGATTTTGAAGATGGTTTGGGTTATCGTTTGGTAAATTTTGACCAATTGGTAAACGTAAATTATGCTTCCGAAGGCATTCGAACTTGGAAATACCGATTAACATTAACCAACGGGCAAACCATGCTATCTCATTCGAAAATTAAAATCAAAAAAGGGCTACGTATTTCAAATATAACTACTGATGTTGGATCAACATACAGAACGGCAAACACCATTACTTGGAATAATTGTAGCCCAACAACCTCAGATTTGTATCGGTTAGACATTCAATCTACTGGAACTTTTAATGGATTTCCTGGCAAAGCAAGAATTTTTATTGACGACGCAGGCAACGATTGCAAAATTACCAAACCCTTGATTGTTGTCGAAGGATTTGATTTAACAACTATAACTTCGCCTGAAACACGATTTAGTTCGGGGGATTATGAAGAATTTTTGCTTTCAGTAAGTGAGGGTGGTAACTTATCAAGTTTAATAAATGGAAATCCTATTATTGCAGGCGACCAACAATACGATATCATTTATGTGAATTGGGACAATGGTTTGGATTATATAGAGCGCAATGCACTTGTGGTCGAAGAAGTCATAAAATGGGTTAATGCTCAAAAAGCAATTGCTGGAAGCACCGAAAAAAATGTAGTTTTAGGACAAAGTATGGGCGGTATTGTTTGTCGTTATGCCATTAGAGACATGGAGCAAAGAGGGCTCATTCATAATGTGAGGCTTTTTGCGTCGCATGATTCGCCACAGCAAGGAGCAAATGTACCTTTGTCAATTCAATATTTATTTCATAATGTAAGAAATCAAGTGGTTCAATCTCCTGCCTATTTTCTTTTTAATACTGCTTCACAAATATCACAAAATCTTTCTAATTCTGGTTTACCAATAAATCCTATTAATGATCCTTTGCCAATATACGGAAGTTTGCTTGATCGTCCTGCAACAGCACAAATGCTAATTAATAGAACCAATGGGTATTATGCAATAAACAACGACTTGCACAATTCCTTTTATTCAAACTTAAATGCAAAAGGTTTTCCAACTCAAAACGGAATACGATGTGTTGCTATTAGTAATGGAAGTGAATGTGGCAAAACTCAGAATTTTAATCAAGGTGATGTAATTATTGCCTATTCGGGTAACAAAAAGTTATCTTTCATTCAAAACGCTCTTTTGCCTATAGCAAGTGCACTTGGTGGAGCACTTCTTGACCCTGATTTATTTGCCGTTACAGCATTGACGATATTGCCAGGTTCGTCAAAATTTACTGCTTTTTTAGAAGACAGAGCGTTGTATCAAAACGGTGGTAGTAAAATTCACGATTTATCTTTATCGTACACAAAGAAAATTTTATGGCTATGGTCTGTGACTACATATATAATCAACAAACAAATTAATCAGCCAACAAACATAAACAAACATTTTGATAATTATGGAGGTGGATTTATTGATATTGGTAGTTATACTGGTGCACTTTCAGTTCCTGGATTATATGTCAGAGACAAATTTTGTTTAGTTCCAACACCAAGTTCATTGAGTATAAACGCAACAACCGATAGTGATTATAAAATATCTTATATTGGTGCTCAACCACCTTTAGCACCATTGAATAGTCCATTTACAAATTTTACAACTGCTTTTAAATCAGCAACAAATCTAAATAACAATAACGAAAAACATTTGGAGTTTAATGCAAGAAACGGTAATTGGTTAGCGGCAGAAATGAATGTTTTACCCGAAACAACAAATTGCTCATTTCTTTGTAACTCTTCTCCAATTTCAGGTTCTGAAGTAATTTGTAGTACAACTTTAAATACATTCACTGCTCCAACTGGAGGGGCTTTTTATGAATGGAGTATTATTAGTGGAAATAATTTAGTGACTCTAACAAATTCAAATTCACAAGTTGCAACAATAACTCCTCTTGCTGGTGTAAGTGGTTCAATCACAATGAGAGTTAATATTTCGGGAATTTCAACAACCCTTTCAAGCAACAGGCAGAGTTGTGGTTTTTTAACAAAAACTGTTTGGGTTGGTGCACCATCTTTTACTCTAGAATATAGTTATAATGAAATAAATACAGTAAAATCAACACTTTGCATTATCTCAAATAACCCAAGTATTTCAACTTTACAACAAGGCATTACAAACGTAAAATTCAAATATGTAAATTCAAATACAATCTTACAAAATGGATTGATCGATTGTAAAAGAACAACTAATCCATATTGTATGGAGGTAATCGTGACAAATATTTGTGGTTCAACAACACTTGTTTATGATTGCTATCTTAACCGTCAAAATTTATCTAATAATACTTACAAAGTCTATCCCAATCCATCAAAAGACATTGTCAATATTGACTTGCGAGAAGAAAATAATTTTCCAGAAAAAGGCGCTACAATTTCAGGTGAGCTTTTTGACATGATGGGACAATCAAAATCAAATGTAAACATTAAAGATAATAAAGCCATTTTTTCGGTTCTTGGATTGCCAAGAGGAATTTATGTTTTAAAAATTTACATCAATGACAAAACTGAAAGTCATCAAATTGCAGTAGAATAAATAAAAAATAGGTTAGTTGCTAAAGCAGTTTTTGAGTAATCAAAAACTGCTTTTTTCTATAAATTAAATTACATTTTTAGAACTTAAGTAGCAAAAATATGCCTGATGGTTCTACATTCAAAATGTTAAATATTTTTTATACAAATCAAGTTTATTGGAATATTTCATTAAGTTTGTTCCAAGAATACATAAATCAAGTGAAAAATAATCCAAACAGTTCAAATAGTGAATTCATTGACAGAATAGTCAGTCAACTTTCTGACTTGTTCTTTCAGTTTACTTTTACCAAAGATGCTACATTGGTAATCAATTACTATAATGATGCCATTTTTGAATTCTATGAATTGACCAAGCAGGACATTGATACTAACCTTTCACAGTCATTACTTGATAAAGTCGCAAAAGAAGATTTCGAAAGATTCTATGATTCTATCAAAACCTCTTTTGAATATTTAACTCGCTGGGAAACAGAATTTAGAGTTCAATTGCCTAAAAAAGGATTACGTTGGATTCGAGTTTCTGCAAAAACCGAAAAACTTGAAAATGGTGATGTGATTTTTTTTGGCACTCAAACCGATATTACCGATTTTAAAAACGACCAAGAAAGCCATAGAATTTCTGAAGCTAGAAATCAATTTGCAAATATGGCATCAAACGTTGGAGTTTGGGATTGGGATTTGATTACCAATAAAGTTTTTTATTCAGCAGAATCTCTAAAGATTCTTGAAATCGATGAAAATGGTCAAAGTCTTACTGACAATCCAGAGAAATGGGATGATCGGGTGCATCCAGAAGATTTAGAAGCCTATTTTGGAAATATACAACTACATTTTGACCAAAAAATACCCTTTTACGAAACCTATCATAGAATTTTGTGTGACGGAAAATACAAATGGATTTTAGATCGAGGAAAAGTTATTTCTAGAGATCAAAACGGAAAACCATTGCGAATAGTTGGCACTCACACGGATGTATCTTCACAAAAAATTAGGGAGCAAGATCTAAAAGAAACTTTAGAATTAGTGAATGAGCAAAAAAACAAATTACTAAATTTTGCTTATATTGTTTCTCATAATCTCAACAGTCATACGGGCAATTTGCGGTCACTTTTGAATATGCGAATTTCAGAAATGATGACATTCGAAGAAATTTTTCCTTTGATAGAAACTGTTTCAAAAGAGTTAGATGATACACTTGAGGATTTATTTGAGTTAATAGAAGTTCAAGGCGAACAAAACAAAGAAAAAATACCTCTAAACATTAACGAATATTTATCAAAAGTATTGTCTGTTTTAGTTGATGAAATCAGAAAGTATAAAATTAAAATTGATAATAAAGTCCCAAAATCAGTGTCGATTGATTTTATTCCTGCCTACCTTGAAAGTATTTTGTTGAATTTGACAACAAATGCAATTAAATATGCTAAACCCAATCAAGAAACAATTATAGAATATTTATTCAGTTATGAAGACGATTTCAAAATACTTTCAGTTAAAGATAATGGAGTAGGTATTAATCTCGAAAAGTATAAAGAACATATTTTTGGCTTATATAAAACTTTTCATAAAAATGAGAATGCTCGTGGTATTGGACTCTATATTACTAAAAATCAAATAGAATCCTTGGGAGGAAAAATTGAGGTTGAAAGTGAAGTTGGACAAGGGACCACTTTCAAAATATATTTTAAATAATTATCTAGTTAATTTCAAGTCCTTTGTAAATTTCTGCAAGTTGCATTTCTATTTCTACAGTGTCAATTGTAAAACTTTGGTCTAAATTTTTGTACTCTGTGAGTTGCCAACTATTGTCCTTATTTCTTATAAATTTTTCAACCATTATGTTTTCAGAATCAATTAGAAAATATTCCTGTAGTGATTCAATTTGTCTGCATAATGTAAATTTGCCTCCTTTGTCATAATCTCTTGTAGATTTAGAAAGTATCTCAATAATGACAGACGGATTTGTTACAGTATCAAAATTATCATCTGTTGTTTCAATTTCTCCACATATAATACTAATATCTGGATAGGTATACAAAGTACTTTTTGGAATATGAATTCTCAAATCACTACCAAATGGTTTACATTTTTTGCCATTTAATTTATTAGCGATGCTTACTGAGCAATTCATTGAAATTATATTGTGTGGAATCGAAGCACCACTCATAGCAAAGACTTCGCCTCGAAAATATTCGTGTTTGTCTAAAGCCAATCTTTCTGCTTCAAGGTATTCTTGTTGTGAAATAAATTTAGTTTCTGGAAATCCCATTTTGAAAATATTTTATACAAAGTTAAGACATAATGTTTTAACTCCAATTTTTTTAAAAATAAAAAAATCCCAATAAGAAATTGGGATTTTGAGCACTATAGATATTATTTTATTTCTTATTTAGCAATATTTACTGCTCGAGTTTCTCTAATTACAGTTACTTTCACTTGACCAGGATAGGTCATTTCGGTTTGAATTTTTTGAGAAATTTCAAATGATAATGTTCCTGCATTTTCATCTGATACTTTTTCGCTTTCAACAATTACACGTAATTCTCGACCTGCCTGAATCGCATAAGCACTTTTTACACCTTTAAATCCATAGGCAACTTCTTCAAGATCTTTCAGACGTTGGATGTAAGAGTCTAAAACTTGTCGTCTTGCGCCAGGTCTTGCACCAGAAATTGCATCACAAACTTGTACTATTGGCGATAGTAATGATTTCATTTCAATTTCATCGTGATGCGCACCAATAGCATTGCAAACTTCTTCTTTTTCGCCATATTTTTCGGCCCATTGCATTCCTAAAAGTGCGTGAGGCAAATCGCTTTCTGCATCAGGTACTTTTCCGATATCATGCAATAAACCAGCACGTTTGGCAAGTTTAACATTCAATCCGAGTTCAGCTGCCATAATTCCACAAAGTTTGGAAACTTCGCGAGAGTGTTGCAAAAGATTCTGACCATATGATGAACGGTATTTCATTCTACCAACGACTTTAATCAATTCTGGATGTAAACCATGAATACCAAGATCAACAACGGTTCGTTTTCCAATTTCAATTATTTCATCGTCAATTTGTTTGGTTGTTTTGGCAACGACTTCTTCGATTCTTGCTGGGTGAATTCGACCATCGGTAACTAACTTGTGTAACGATAAACGAGCAATTTCTCTACGAACCGGATCAAAACAAGATAAAATAATGGCTTCTGGAGTATCATCAACAATAATTTCTACACCTGTAGCAGCCTCAATGGCACGAATATTTCTTCCTTCACGACCAATAATTCTTCCTTTTACATCATCTGATTCGATATTAAAAACGGAGACGCAGTTTTCTACAGCCTCTTCAGTTCCAACACGCTGAATTGTATTGATGATTATTTTTTTTGCTTCTTGTTGAGCCGTTAATTTTGCTTCTTCAATAGTATCTTGAATGTGAGCCATGGCTTGTGTTTTGGCTTCAACTTTCAAAGTTTCCATTAACTGTTCTCTTGCTTCCTGGGCTGATAATCCAGAGATAACTTCAAGTTTTGTAACTTGAACTTTGTGCATTTTATCAACTTCGGTACTTTTTCTATCTAAAAGTTCAATTTTTGAGACATACTCATGTGCTTTAGCCTCATAATCATCGTTTACTCTTTTTGCTTTTGATAATTCATTTGAGACGATGGATTCTTTGTCACGAACTCTTTTTTCTACATCGGCTAACTTTTTTTCACGATCCAAAATTACTTTTTCGTGTTCTGATTTCAATTCAATAAACTTTTCTTTAGCCTGAAGAATTTTATCTTTTTTTGTATTTTCGGCTTCAAAGTTAGCATCTTTCAAAATTGATGCTGCTTCGGTTTGTGCATTTTTGATTAAGTTCGAAACGTTACTTTTTTCCATCATTTTCGCAATGAAAAAACCACCTGCAATTCCTACAATTGCTCCAATAATTATTAGTATTGTACTGTCCATTTTTGTTTAAAGTTAAGGTATAAAAAAGCCTACATCAAATGAATTGTATAAACTCGGGTTGACAAGTTTTGGGCTAACTCGTTGTTCAAACTTCCCAACTAAATGGGCTTGTTATAGTAACGATGATTCGCTCATTCTAAATTGTTAGTGTTGAGTTTATCAAATTAAGATCTAATGTAGGCAATAATCTTATTTTTTGTAAATAACGTATTATTTATCGAGATATTTTATCAAAACATCATTAATTTCTTTCAACTTTTCAATAGTTGCAGAATCATCATAAATAGTATCAAGTTGTTTTTGCTCTAATTGTGACGCAAACTGCAAAGCACACATGGCTAAAACATCTTGCTTGTCTCGAACGGCATAACTTTCTTCGAACTTTTTAATCATAATTTCAATTTTTTTTGATGCACTTCGCATTCCTTCTTCTTGTGATGGATTAACGGTGAGTGGATACACTCGATCTGCAATTGAAATTTTGATTTTTAACGGTTCGTTCATTTTATTCTAGTCCGAAAGTTGTGCAATACAATAATCTATTTCTCTTATTAATGAATTTATTTTTAATTTCGTCTCTCGTTTATTTTCGTCACTGCCCAATAGTGAATTCGTGATTTTGAGGCTTTCAATGATTGATTTTTGACCCACAATTTCTTTAGATTTTGTTTCAATTTTCGTCGATAAATCGTTTATTTCCATTCTCAAATTGTGATTGGACTGCTCCAAACTTTCTATTTTACTAAAAAGTTTTTTCAATTTGTTTTCAATAGAATCAACAATTTCAACAATTTTACTCATCTAAAATAGAATTCATTTCTTTTTACAAAGTTAGTATTATGATTGAAATAGCATAGAATTTTTTTGAAAATATTTTAAAAAAATATTTTATGTTAACATTTTTTACATTTTTCGACTATTTTTATAGCATAAATATCTTTTTTATTTACTTTAGCAAAAATGTTTTATTCATGAAATTCCTCCCGTGTTTCTTATTTTTTGCGTCTTCAATATTTGCACAAACAAATTATCCAAAAGATTATTTTCGATCGCCACTTGACATTCCAATAGAATTATCAGGTTGTTATGGAGAACTCAGAAATAATCATTTTCATTCTGGTTTTGATATGCGAACACAACAAACAGAAGGTTTACCCGTTTTCGCCGTCGCTGATGGTTATATTTCTAGAATAAAAATTTCATTAGTAGGTTATGGAAAAGTAATTTATATTACACATCCAAACGGGTACACATCGGTTTATGGTCATTTGCAACGAGCCAATGGAGAGATTCAAAAATACATCAAAGACTTTCAATACAAAGAGAAAGCCTATGAAGTAGAAATGTTTCCAAAACCAAACGAACTTGTTGTAATAAAAGGACAACAAATTGCTTTCTCAGGAAACACAGGTGGTTCTGGCGGGCCACATTTGCATTTTGAATTCAGAGAAACTGCATCAGAGAAAATATTGAACCCAATGCTTTTTGGTTTTAATAAATATATAAAAGACACTAAAAAGCCTTCAATAACGGGTTTGTTTGCTTACCCAATTGACGAAAAATCTATTGTAAACCAGAATTGTTCGCCAATTTCATTGAATTTATCTTTACAATCCTATGGTAGTTACATGTCAGAAAAACTTAAAATTTCTGGGAGTGTTGGTTTTGGAATTAATGTGCATGATATGTTTGACAATTCATACACAAAGTATGGAATCTATAAAGTAGAACTTTTCAATAATGGAAAATCAATTTACAGTTATCAATTTGATGTTCTTGCTTTTGAAGAGTTGAGGTATATTAATGCTTTTATTGATTATGAACGCTATCAAACAATAGATCAACGAGTTCAAAAATTATTTATGAAAAATCCATTTCCATTGAGTATTATAAAACCTGGAGAAAAAAATGGAATTATTTCAATGAACAAGCCAAATGTTACAGAAATTTACAGAATAGAAATTTCAGATTTTGAGAACAACAAAACATCAATCACAATTCCTGTCGAGTTTTCTAGTCTTTCTCCGAAGAATCTTCCAAAACCTTTCAAGACAAATTATTTTGTGAAATCAAAATCTGATTTCATATATAGCAAGGACAATGTGGAGGTTTTTTTTCCTGCCGGTTCTTTCTATGATGACTTTTACATAGATTGTGAATCTTCCAAAAATGAGTTTACAGTTAATAATTATAAAATTCCTGTTCATTCCAACTATACGATTACAATAAAAGATTCGTTACATAGTGAAACCGAACTCAAACAAATGTTTATTGCTAAAATTGAAGGAAAAAAACAATCTTATTTTTATACAAATAGAAAAGGATTTTCTTTTACATCTAAAGTCAAAGAACTCGGAAAATTTGCTTTAAGTAAAGATTCTGTAGCCCCAAAAGTTGTAATGATGGATAGTGTCGTAGATAAGTTACCTTTTGAAAAAAAATATTTGCAATTGAAAATTAGCGATGATTTCTCTGGTATAAAAACCTATAATGGGTTTTTGAATGACCAATGGATTTTATTAGAATACGAATCAAAAAACAAGAAACTAACTTATAATTTTGAAGATAATATTGCCATTCAAGGAGACAATAAACTAAAAGTTATAGTTTCAGATAATGTTGGAAATTCAACTATCTTTGAAACCATAATAAATAGAAATACAAAACAATAAAAAATCCCATTTGAAAACGATTCATAATTTTATATTATTCTTTTTTTTATCAATTAATTGCGTTGTCTTTTCTCAAACAGCACGTGTAAAAGGAGTAATTCTTGACGAAAATAAAAACCCACTAGAGAATGTAAAAGTAATTTGTGAAAACTTAGAAACCAAGACAAATAAAAATGGGTTTTATGAGTTACTTGTTCCGGCAAATAAGCCCAATAAAATTATTTACACCGACGGAAAAACTACAAAAACATTAACAATTGAAGTGAAATCAAATGAAGATTTTGAGTTTAATCCTGTGATGAATAATGTAGAAGAAATGGCAGAAGTTTTGATTACCAACAACCGAAAACGAGTTCAAGGAATCACAAATATTGAACCTGAAGTGATTCGAAAAATTCCAGGGGCAAATGCTGGGATAGAAAATATTTTAAAAACCTTGCCAGGAGTTTATTCAAATAATGAATTGAGTACTCAATATGCTGTTAGGGGTGGAAATTATGACGAAAACTTGGTTTATGTCAATGAAATAGAGATTTACAGGCCCTTTTTGGTTAGATCTGGTCAACAGGAAGGTTTGAGTTTTACTAATACAGATTTGGTTCAGAATGTAGATTTTTCTGGTGGAGGATTTCAAGCAAAATATGGTGACAAATTATCATCTGTTTTGGACATCACCTATCGGAATCCAACCAAATTTGGAGCCAATTTAGATTTGAGTTTCCTTGGTGGAAGTTTATCTGTTGATGCCGTTTCTAAAAATCAAAAATGGACCGCAATCACAGGAGTTCGTTATCGAGATAACTCACTTTTGGTGAACAGCCAAGAAACCGAATCAAATTTCAAACCCACATTTGCCGATGTTCAAACCAATGTGAATTATAATTTCTCAACAAAATGGCAATTTAGTTTTTTGGGGAATATTGCGCAAAATAGATATGATTATCAACCACTTTCTCGTCAAACAAATTTTGGAACGATAAATGAACCTATTGCACTTTTAATTCGTTATGCAGGTCAAGAAAAAGATAAATATACTACGTACTTTGGTGCATTGAAGGCTACTTTTAAACAAAACGAAAATAATACATATAAATTTATAGCCTCAACCTACCATACAAAAGAGGAAGAATATTTTGACATCAATGCATCTTATTCTCTTGGTGAAGTAGATGCAAATTTGGGTTCAGAAACTTTTGGAAATGTAACTTTTTCTCGTGCCATTGGTTCACAACTCAATCATGCCAGAAACGATTTAGATGCCTTAATTGTCAATGCAGAGTTGAAGGGTTTTCATGATCGATTAAAAAATCAGTTAGAGTGGGGAATTAAATTCACTCGAGAGAATATTAGGGATAGAATTAGTGAATACGAGGTGATTGATTCTGCTGGATTTTCTTTAAATCCGCCTATTGTTAATATTCCAAGAGACGATCAACCCTATAATCCGTATACTGGACCATTAGTTCCGTATCAAAATGTGAGAGCCAAAAATTTTATAAATATCAATCGATTTTCAGGTTATTTTCAATGGAATCGTAAAGACAATATTGGTAACTCTAAAGTTTGGTATAATGCAGGTATGCGTTTTCACAACTGGCAAGTTTCAGGAGATAATGGCATAAACGGAAAAAATCAAATTATTTTTAGTCCACGTGTTCAATTTGCTATAAAACCCGATTGGGAGCAAGACATGGTTTTTAGAATTTCGGCGGGAATGTATGCACAACCGCCATTTTATAGAGAACTTCGTGACGAAAACGGAACGGTACAACCCAATGTGAAATCACAAAAATCAATTCATTTTGTTATAAGTAATGACTATAGTTTCAAGCTATGGAATAGACCATTCAAATTAGTTTCAGAAGCCTATTACAAATCGATTTCAGATGTAAATTCCTATACGTTAGACAATGTTCGTATTCGTTACGCTGCGGATAATAATGCCAAAGCATATGCTCAAGGTTTAGATTTTAGACTCAATGGTGAGTTTGTTCCAGGAACAGATTCGTGGTTGAGTTTTGGTTATCTAAAGACCGAAGAAAATATCGATAACAAAGGATATATTGCACGTCCGACAGATCAAAGATTGAAATTTGGAATACTTTTTCAGGATTTCATGCCAAAAATTCCGAGTGTAAAACTCTACTTGAATTTGGTATATAATACTGGTTTACCAGGAGGTTCGCCCAGTTATGCAGATCCCTATTTATATCAAAGTCGATTGAGAGATTACCGACGAGCAGATATTGGTTTTTCTTATGTTTTCACAGAAAAAAATAAAAAAAGAAATCAAGATCATTGGTTACAACGATTTAAAGACTTATCGATTGGTTTTGAAATATTCAATATGTTCAACAATCAAAATGCAATAACAAATACTTGGGTTCGAGATGTATATACCAAAAACCAATACGGAATCCCGAATTATTTGACAACTAGAACTTTTAGTTTAAAATTGACAGCAAAACTTTAAATTTATATATTTACATAAAATAGTCACCATGAAAAAATATTTTATACTTCCAATTTTAGTAATTTTATTTTTGTCTAGTTGTAAAAACGAAGAAGAAAAACCAAAAGTGAGTTACGATACTACTTCTAAAAAAGTAGTTGAACAAAAACAAGATACTACAAAAGTCGTTGTTGCTGATTTACCAATTCAGTTTGAAGGAACACAATTTCTTATTTATCCAATTGGCGAGGTTCGAATTACAGATTATAACAGTAAAATTAGTTATTCAAGATCAGACAAAACCGATGTTAGTTTTGTAATTTCTAGTAATTTAGAAAACGAAATTACAGGTAATTTACAAAATTTGAAATTTCAAAGAATTGATTCCGATTCGTTGGTGTCACTAACAGAAAAACCAATCAATATTCAATCTGTTGTGTATTTAAGAACCATTGCAGAAAAATTAAAAAAGCAATTTTTGGTTTATTCAGTTGCTGATGTTGACTCCAATAAAGATGGAGATTTAGATGGGAATGACATCAAATCTCTTTATATTAGTGAAATTGATGGGTCAAATTTCGTTAAAATATCCGCTGATTTTCAAGAAGTAATAGATTGGAAAATAATAGATTCAAGAAATAGATTGTATTTTAGAACCATTGGTGATAATAACAAGAATGGCGCATTTGACAAATCAGATAAAGTGCATTACAATTTTATAAATTTGTCAGATAAAGATTTAAAACCACAAGAATATAATGCTTTCTAAAATTGAAGTGGTTTGAAATTATTTGATTTAAGCGAAAAATAAGAATTTTTGTTTCAAATTTTAAGTTTTTATAACTGCATAGCATCGTTACGGAGTTCTAAAAAGTTGAAATTTGGGGCAAAAAGGCTATTTTGCGGCAGATTAAAATAAGTTTAAATCACTTCATCTTATAAATCATCATAATCAATGCCAATTTCGTTAATTTCGTCTTTGGCATTTTCTTTTTTAATCCACATTTTTCTCAAAACAATATAAAACAGATAATCTGCACCAAGTCCAAAAGGAATTGATATGAATGATGCTAAAATCATATTATCATCGCCAAAATTGGTGTTAGTTAAAAGATAAACAAACCCTAATGTTAATCCTCCAAGTGCAGTCCCAGCATAATAAACTGCAACTCCAATAATTGCATAAAGCCATCTGTTCTCTTGATGATCTTCGGCAAGTTTATAAAAATATTTGCCAATTAAGTAAATAAATAAAAATCCTAACATATTAATCTTTCCTCCATTTTTTAGATTCTTCAAAAACATGCTCTAATATTCTTGCCTCTTTTTCGTCGAATTCAATATTTCGTCGTTTCATGACCAAACGTGCAGTTTCAAATGCTTTTTTAGTCAAATAGGTTGTAAATCCAGCGGCGCCACCCCAAGAGAAACTTGGAATAAAATTTCTTGGAAATCCAGATCCAAAAATATTTGCAGAAACTCCCACAACAGTTCCAGTATTAAACATTGTATTGATTCCACATTTACTATGATCTCCCATCATCAAACCACAAAATTGAAGACCTGTTTTGGTAAAACTTTCAGTTTCATAATTCCAAACTTTAACTTCTTCGTAATTGTTTTTTAGATTTGAATTGTTTGTGTCTGCCCCAATATTGCACCATTCACCAAGAACTGAATCTCCAAGAAATCCATCATGTCCTTTACTCGAATATCCAAAAATTACAGAGTTTTTTACTTCGCCACCAATTGTAGAATGAGGACCAACAGTAGTAGCTCCATATACTTTTGCAGCCATTTTAACTTTTCCGAATTCACAAAGAGCAAATGGACCACGAATTACAGCACCTTCCATAATTTCTGAATTCTTTCCAATATAAATGGGGCCATTTGATGCATTTAATGTTACAAATTCTAATTTTGCACCTTCTTCAATAAAAATTGTTGAAGGGGAAATTGCATTTACGCTCTTTGGAATCTGTAGCGATATTCTGTTTTCGGTCAATAAATCAAAATCTTCACGAATTGCAACATCATTTTTCGAAAAAATATCCCATGTGTTTTCTATTCTCAAACATTCTTGATCGAAATCTATAATCTCATAAGTATCAAAATTGACTTCCTCTTGATTTTCTAATGTAAAAAAAGCAATAACATCATCACCTTTGAAAATGGCTTGGTTTATTTCTAAATTTGAAACCATTTCAGATAAAATAAGATTTGGTAAAAATGAAGCATTTATCATCACATTTTCTTCCATTTCAACCATCGGAAATTTTTCTGATAAATATTCTTCAGTAACGGTTGTAGTAGTTGACCCTAAATACGTTTCCCATTTTTCACGAATAGTTAAAATTCCGATGCGAATATCAGCAACCGGCCGAGTAAAAGTAAATGGTAAAAGAGTGTTACGAACTGTTCCGTCAAAAAGTATGTAGTTCATTATGAATTTAGATTTTTAGATTTTAGACTTCAATGATACAGTAAATTATTATCTAAAATTTTATTATTATTTTTCAAATATACAAAGTTTTAGATCAGATTAAAACAAAAAAATCCGTTTCGATTTGAAACGGATTCTAATATATTGAACACAACAACTATTATTTCGCGTGTTTTGCATATTTAGTTTTAAACTTGTCGATACGACCTGCAGTGTCAAGAACTTTAGATTTACCAGTGTAAAAAGGATGAGAAGTTCTAGAAATCTCCATTTTAACAACTGGATATTCTACACCTTCGTGTATAATTGTTTCTCTTGTATCAGCTGTAGATTTTGTTATAAAAACCTCTTCATTAGACATGTCTTTAAATGCTACTAATCTGTAATTTTCTGGGTGAATTCCTTTTTTCATTGTAAATGTTATTTTTCTGTGATAATTATAATTTGTTTTGATGCTTTCATTTTCAAAAAGGTATCAACTCGTTATAATTTTTTTATTTATTATTTTGAGATTGCAAATTTACAATTATTTTTTAATATCCAACTATTTGATTGCTTTTTTCTTTGATAAATTTTATAGTTCAATACTATGAGAATTAGTATATTTGTACATTAATAAATATTAAAATTAAAAATGAACGAAATAGTAAAAAAAAACGGAATCACATTTGGTATTATAATAGGATTATTTTCGATACTGGCTACAACTTTAAAATACGTAATTGATGTAAATTTATTTATAAGTTCGTGGATTGGTTTTGCTGAGATAGGAGTTTATTTGGTAATAGCAATTGTACTTTTATCAAAAACAAAAAAACAACTTTCTGGAATTTTTAGTTTCAAAGATGCCTTTACTACTTTTTTCATTATGGCTTTGGTGGGCATCGTATTGACAACCGTTTTTAATATTGTTTTATTTAATTTTATTGATCCTTCTTTGAAAGAAACAATAAAAGAATTGACAATGAAACTCATGCAGAAAACATTCGAAAAATTACCTTCATCAGCCATGGGTAAAGATATTATGATGGAACTTGCCAAAACGGATCAATTTTCAATTTCATCTCTTTTAAAAGGAATGTTAACCAATCTTGTTGTTTCAGCAATTTTCGGATTAATTTTTGCTGCTTTTTTCAAAACTTCAAACAGACAAGAAATTTAATGCAAATTTCAATTATCATTCCGTTACTAAACGAGCAAGAGTCCTTGCCCGAACTGCATTCATGGATTGTAAAAGTCATGGATGAAAATAGATATTCTTATGAAATACTTTTTATAGATGATGGAAGCACCGATAAATCTTGGCAAATTATTGAACAATTGTCTGACGGAAATCAATCTGTAAAAGGAATTCGTTTTCAACGAAATTTTGGAAAATCACAGGCCTTGCATGCTGGTTTTGCAAAGGCTGCGGGAGATGTAATAATCACTATGGATGCTGATTTGCAGGATTCTCCAGATGAAATTCCAGGTTTATATAATATGATCGTTAATGAAAATTTCGATTTAGTTTCTGGCTGGAAAAAGAAACGTTATGATTCGGTTGTGACTAAAAATTTACCTTCTAAATTATTTAATTGGGCTGCAAGAAAAACATCCGGTGTAGAATTAAACGATTTTAATTGTGGATTAAAAGCTTACAAAAATATTGTAGTTAAAAATGTCGAAGTTTCGGGCGAAATGCATCGTTATATTCCTGTTTTAGCCAAAAATGCTGGTTTCTCTAAAATTGGTGAAAAAGTTGTTATTCATCAAGCCAGAAAATATGGTGAAACTAAATTCGGAATGAACCGATTTATTAATGGTTTCTTGGATTTAATTACGATTTGGTTTTTATCTCGATTTGGTAAACGACCAATGCATTTGTTTGGTGCCGTTGGAACTGTAATGTTTGTAATTGGTTTTTTATCAGCGGGTTATATTGGAATTTCAAAATTAATAAAATTATTTGTTTTCCATCAAGATACTATTTTGGTAACTGAAAATCCTTGGTTTTATATTGCTTTGGCAACAATGATTATTGGTACACAAATGTTTTTGGCTGGTTTTCTAGGAGAAATAATTTTGAGAACTAAAAATAATGAGGAAAGATATAAAATTTCTAGCCTTGCCCCAGCCATCTCTAAAGGACAGGAAGCCAAGATAGAAAACTAATGTTGTCAGGAATTATAATAGTACTTGAGGACGAAATTTTCGATCGCAAGGTTAAAAAATCTTTAAGGTCACAATTGGGGCCTTAAACAATATAAAACTATGGAAATAGAAGTTATTCAAAATAAAATTTATGAAATTCGGGGCTGTAAAGTGATGTTGGATTTTGACCTAGCATTATTATATGGAGTAGAAACTCGAATTTTGAAGCAAAGTATTAAGAGGAATATCAAAAGATTTCCGTTAGATTTTATGTTTATTCTCACTGAAATTGAGATAAATCAAATGGTATCACAAAATGTGATACCATCTAAAAGTTATTTTGGTGGTTCATCCCCATTTGCTTTTACTGAGCAAGGAATTGCGATGCTTTCCAGCATTTTAAAAAGTGATAGAGCAATTGAAATTAACATCTCAATAATTCGTGCTTTTGTAACTTTTAGACAATTCACTTTAACTTACAACGAACTGAAAAATAAAATTGAAGAGATAGAAGCACAATTTCCAGAAATTTATAATACATTAAATTACTTAGTTGATAAGGATAATGTTGCTGTTGCTAATGATGAAAGAACAAAAATTGGTTACAGAAAATAAGATATCAAATAAAAATATGATGCCTTAGCCCTGATAGCAGTGGAAATCCTTTTTTGGCGATTTTTCTTCGCCAAAAAAGATTGAAACGAATAGCAGGAAAAAGCTTCAAAAAAATATAATATGAATATAGAACCAAACATTTTAAAAGTAATAAACGAATGGCTCACACCAACATTCGACCAAAAAACGCAGGAAGAAGTCAAGAAATTAATGACTTCGTCTCAAGTTAATTTAAACGAGAGTTTTTATAAAAATCTGGAATTTGGCACTGGCGGAATGCGTGGTGTCATGGGTGTTGGAACTAATAGAATTAATAAATATACGCTGGGGAAAAATACGCAAGGAATTTCTAATTACATGCACAAGGTTTTTCCGAATCGTGATTTAAAAGTTGCAATTGCATATGATTGTCGTCACAATAGCGATACTTTAGCAAAAACTGTTGCTGATGTTTTTTCTGCAAATGGTATTCAGGTGTATTTATTTTCGGATATGCGACCAACTCCAGAGTTGAGTTTTGCCTTAAAATATTTAAAATGTCAGGCAGGAATTGTTTTAACGGCCAGTCACAATCCTCCAGAGTATAACGGATATAAAGTGTATTGGGAAGATGGTGGACAACTCGTTCCGCCAGAAGATAAGGTAATTATTGACGTTATTGAAAACTTGAAATACGAGGAAATCAAATTCGAGCCAAACGAAAATTTGATACATTATATAGATACTGAAATCGATGAAGCTTTTATAAAATCATCAATTGAGAATGCCAGTTTCAACACGCCACAAATCGCTAAAGACAATTTGAATATTGTTTTTACATCTTTGCATGGAACATCCATAAAATCTATTCCGGATGTTTTGTCCAATGCAGGTTATAAAAATGTAAATATCGTTCCCGAGCAAGCTGAACCAAATGGAGATTTTCCTACGGTAGTTTCGCCAAATCCAGAAGAACCAGAAGCATTGACCATGGCGTTGGCGTTGGCAGACAAATTAAACGCTGATATTGTCGTTGGAACAGATCCTGATTGTGATAGACTAGGAGTTGCTGTTCGTGATAATAACGGTAAAATGATTTTGCTAAATGGCAATCAAACTATGGTTTTGATGACTGCTTTTTTATTAGAACAATGGAAAAAATCAGGCAAAATTAATGGCAAACAATTCATTGGTTCGACCATAGTTTCGACCCCAATGATGATGGAATTGGCAACTTCGTATGATGTTGAATGTAAAGTTGGCTTAACGGGTTTCAAATGGATTGCCAAGTTTATAAAAGATTTCCCCAATCAAGAATTTATTGGTGGTGGCGAAGAAAGTTTTGGTTTCATGGTGGGCGATGCGGTTCGCGATAAAGATGCCGTTGCTGCAACATTATTAATTTGTGAAGTTGCTGCTCAAGCCAAAGCAAATGGCAGTTCGGTGTACAAAGAATTACAAAAACTGTATTTGGCACATGGATTTTATAAAGAGCATTTGGTATCTTTAACCAAAAAAGGAATCGATGGTTTGGCTGAAATCAATCAAATGATGGTTGATATGCGAACTAATCCTTTGAAAGAAATTGATGGCGAACGAGTTGTAATGATGGAAGATTATAAATCGTCAACGGCTTTGAATCTTTTTACAAATGAAATTGAAACTATGAATATTCCAAAGTCTGATGTTCTGATTTATTACACCGAAGATGGCTCAAAAATTGCTGCAAGACCAAGTGGAACAGAGCCAAAAATCAAGTTTTATGTAAGTGTAAATTCTCCATTAAATTCAATAAATGAATTTGAAGAAACAGAATTATTCTTAGATAATAAAATAAAAAATATCCTTCTGGATTTAAAAATAGTTTAATGGAAAACATCAAAAAAATTATTCCATTTGTAATACCATACAAGCGATTTGCAATTTGGAATATTTTCTATAATATTCTTTATGCCTTGTTTAGTACTTTGTCCTTCATTGCTTTAATGCCAATGATGCAAGTGCTTTTTGAGACAACGAAACCAATAAATAAAAAGCCAATTTGGACAAGTATATGGGAAATTACTTCCTATGCAAAAGAATATTTGTATTATTACATCACACTTTTAAACAAAACAAACGCACTAGTTTTAGTGATTATCTTAATTATTTTTACTTTTTTGTTCAAAAATTTGTTTAATTATTTGGCTTCATACAACATGATGCATCTGCAGAATAGTGTTTTGAAGGATATGCGAATTAAATTATTTCAAAAAATTATTTCATTACCAATTGGGTTTTATTCAGAACAACGAAAAGGAGATGTCATGTCAAGAATGTTGGGCGATGTTGGTCAATTTCAAAATACTTTTTTTGTTGTTTTAGAACTTATTGTTCGTGAACCATTGACGATTTTGTTCACCATAATTGCTATGTTTAATATTAGTTTGAAACTTACCTTGTTTGTATTTATTTTTATACCAATATCTGGATTTATAATTTCTAGATTAGGAAAGAACTTAAAGTCAAAATCAAATAAAGCACAAGAAGAATCTGGATATTTTATTTCAATTTTAGAAGAGACATTAGGTGGAATGAAAGTGGTTAAAAGTTACAATGCAGAAAGAACTTTTACCCAAAAATTTACAGATTCTATTTTGAGGATGGTTAAATTATCGAATAGTATTGGCAATAAAAATAATTTAGCATCACCATTAAGTGAGTTTTTAGGTATAGTCACCATTGCAATTTTGCTTTGGTATGGTGGCAATATGGTGTTAGTCGATAAGACATTGGAAGGTGCCGTTTTTATTGTTTATATGGCTTTGGCTTATAATATTTTAACGCCAGCAAAAGCCATTTCAAAAGCCTCTTATTCTGTAAAAATGGGTATGGCTGCCGCAGAGAGAGTTTTGTCGATTTTAGAATTTGAAAATCCTATAACTAGCAAAATTGACGCAATTGAAAAAAGTACTTTCGATGATGCAATTACTTTAAAAAATATCAATTTTAGATATGAAGACGAAAATGTTTTAAAAGATTTCACATTAAATGTTAAGAAAGGACAAACTGTTGCACTTGTTGGTCAATCGGGTTCTGGAAAAAGCACCATTGCAAATTTGTTAACCCGTTTTTATGATGTTCAAGAAGGACAAATTGCAATTGACGGAATTAACATTAAAGATTTGAATCTTGAATCACTAAGGGGTTTAATGGGATTAGTTACACAAGACTCTATTTTATTTAATGATACAATAAAAAATAATATCTTAATCGGAAATCAAAATGCAACGGATGACGAGGTAATTGAAGCCTTGAAAATAGCAAATGCTTTTGAATTCGTAAACGATTTGCCTAAAGGAATTTACACCAGCATTGGCGATGCTGGGAATAAACTTTCTGGTGGACAAAAACAGCGTTTGTCTATTGCACGTGCAGTTTTGAAAAATCCTCCAATCATGATTCTTGATGAAGCAACATCAGCATTAGATACCGAAAGTGAAAAATTCGTTCAAGTAGCTCTTGAAAACATGATGCAAAATCGAACTTCGATTGTTATTGCTCACCGATTATCGACTATTCAAAAAGCTGATTTGATTGTTGTAATGAAAAAAGGTAGAATAGTTGAACAAGGAAAACACGATGAATTAGTAGCATTGAATGGCACTTACAACAATTTAGTAACCATGCAAAGTTTTGAGTAAACTTTTTAAAACTTTAAAAGAAAAATAAAGTGTATTACAACAATCCGAATATAAAACTTCCAGATGATCCAGATACAATTGTTTGGAAATATTTGGACTTGTCTAAATTTTTGGATTTGTTACTTTCGCAAAAACTGTTCATGTCACGATCAGATAAATTCGAAGATCAATACGAAGGAACATTTAGCGAACCAACATTCGAAGAAATAAAGAAATTATCTAAAGATAACCCAGAGTTTTTAGAATATTATAAAAATCATCGCGAGAAAGTTGTAGTAAGTAGTTGGCATATCAACGAATACGAAAGTTTTGCAATGTGGCAAATTTTCACTCAAAATAGCGAAGGTTTAGCAATTCAATCTACAATTGGAAGATTACAAAGTGCTTTAAAACCCGAAAAGAATTATAAACAATATATCGGTGAAGTCAATTATATTGATTACAAAAAAGAATATATTCCGTTTGATGATTTATTTTTTCCGTTTCTTTTTAAAAGAAAAAGTTTTCAGTATGAACGCGAAGTTCGAATCATTTCGGACACTTCGCCAGATAATATCAAAATAAATGATGGCTTAAAAATCGATGTAAATGTTTCTGAATTAATCGAAAAAATTTATATTCATCCAAAATCTGAAAATTGGTATAAAAATTTAGTTATTGAATTGGTTTCAAAATTAAATTTTAATATCGAAATTGAAAAATCTGATTTAGAAAGTGATATTTTGATTTGATAATACTTTTTTGAAATAAAAAAACCACGAAAATTTCGTGGTTTTTTACTTTTATTTTTTATGATTTAGAAGTGTAAAGCAAAACCAATGTTAAATTGTAGGTTACTTACACCACCTTTGTCTTTAGATAGTAAAGCATAATTATATCTTAAACCTGGTTCTACACTAACGTTTTTACCTAAAAACAAAGCATAACCAGCCTGAATTCCAACATAAGATGGGTTTTCAGAAGCGCCACTAACAGAAACCCCAGTATATGATAATTCAACAGGAATCATTCTGATTACATAGTATTTTGCTCCAATTTTATAGGCAAAAGCACTTGTGCTTGAACCTCCACCACTTGCACTAGCACCACCAAAACCTAGTCCTACTTTTACAGCAAGGTCATCCATAACGAAGTATCCACCTTCAGCACCAATGTTGTATGAAGTAGAGCCATCTACAGAAGTTAAACTAAATTGAGTTGATCCAACACCACCTCCGCCAAAACCAGTGTTAGCTTCGATGAGCCATTTACCCTTTTCAGTTTGATCTGGGCTACTTGTGGAATACGATTTTTCTACAGGTGCAACTTTTGGTACTTTTTTTTGTGCATTTGCAAATCCAAAAACACTAATTGCCATTACTGATAAAATCAATTTTTTCATTTTGTTTATTTTAAAGTTATATAACAAAAATAATAAAAAAGTTTTTGATTATTTCAAAAAAAGAGTAATTATTTGAAAATTAATCTTTTAATGTTAAAAAAAATAATATTTTATGTTAATATTCTATTTTAGGATGGACATATTTCCAAAATAAAACTGTAATTATGTGTACAACTCAAATAATATTATTGAAAATCTAAATCAATACTATTGAAAAAATACTTGAAAATAAAATTTGTTAATTACCGCAATTTTCATTGTAAAAAATTACAATCTTTGAAATGTCTTTTTTTCTGAAATCATCATCACCAATTTTCTCAACTAATAAATTACAGTCTGAAAAATACTTTTTTGAATTAACTTCAAAATCTTTAGAAAACCTAAAAACGATATCTTTGTTTTCTTTAGTTTGTAGAAAGTAAACTGACGAAGCCGAAGATCTTTTAAAATAGTTTGGATTACTTTGAAAACCAATATTACTCTCGTAAGCATCGCCTATTCTATATAATTTCATTTTACCATTATTGACCAATTCCATCAGTCTAGGCTTTGTTTTCCCTTCTTCAGTTTTGTAAACTAATTCAACAAAATTGTCATTCATTAATATCTTGATTGAATTTAGTTCTTTGTAATCTACTCTAGTTTCTGCGCTTCGAATATCTTTTTCAACATAACGAATGTAATCACCAGATATTCTTGCATAACAACTAAGTTCTTTTCCATCTTTAAAAAAGAGTGTTGCCTTTCGTTTTGTTACCTGCGAAAAAATTTGAAAACTTAAAAAAGCCAATATAACCACTAAATTATTTTTCATATTAAAAATTTTTATTAAATACACAATGATATAAAAAAAAGGTGGAAACTTTCCACCTTTTAAATTTATTTTAAGAAAAATATTAGAATCTGTATCCAACTGCGAATTTACCTGTGAAATCAATTCCAATTTCGAAACTTGCATTATCATATTCTGCATTTGAATTTGTAAACGTTCTTTTTTCAGAAAATGGACGACCAAAACCAACACCAAGTTCAATTAAAAGTCCTGAATCAAAAACCCATTTCTTACCAAATTCTAAACCACCAGCAAATATATTTGATTTGTAATCAAAACCTGCAAAGTTAGAAGGATAGGTAAGTTTCAAAGATTCTTGTCTCAAGTATACACCACCATACCAACCGTCTCCACCTTTGTCTGGACTGAAATAATATTTTCCAGCAGCTTTAAATCCAAAACCTGATTGAGTTGGCTTTTCAGATGACAAATTTCCAACTGACACAGAAGAACCAGTAGTTCCAAATGCGATACCAATTGTTAATTCTGCACCAAAACTATCACTCACAATGTATTCACCAGAAATTTCTGGTCTACCAAAAAGAGCACCTAGTGGATTAATTTTAGCTTCGATTTTACCTTCTTGGGCGTTTGTAAAACCAAAAGCAAATACTGCAACAGCAGTTAAAATAATTTTTTTCATTTTTAATTGTTTTAAATTAGGGTGCAAATGTAATATTTTTTTTTAAATTCCTACAGAAAAAGCAAATAAAAATCATTTTCATAATTTTTTCTAAAATTATATTTTGCAAAAGACCAATATTCTATTTTTACAAAAATATTAAATTATGAAATTTATTATAATAAATGGTCCAAATTTAAATCTTCTAGGAAAACGTGAGCCGTCAATATATGGTAATGAAACTTTCGAAGATTATTTTGTGAAACTAAAGGAAAAATATTCACAAATTGATTTAGATTATTTTCAAAGTAATATTGAAGGAGAATTGATTTCGAAAATTCAAGAAGTTGGTTTTGATTATGGCGGTATTATACTCAATGCTGCCGCCTATACTCACACATCAATAGGCATGGGCGATGCAGTTAAAGCAATAACTACACCTGTAATTGAAGTTCATATCTCAAATACATTTTCTCGAGAAGAGTTTCGTCATCAATCTTTTATTTCGGCACATGCAAAAGGAGTCATTGTTGGGTTTGGCATGAAGAGTTATGAATTAGCATTGTTATCATTTTTGGTTTAACATTATTTATGTTTAGACTCATACAACTATTTTGTATTTTTTTTCGTCATGTTATAAAATCGTATCGATGAAATCATTTATTTTTCTACTATTTATTTTCTCTTTCTCTGGTTTTTCTCAAATTAAAGGGAAAGTTCAAGACGAAAAAGGAAATCCGCTACCATTTGTTAGTGTTTTTGTTGAAAATACATATAACGGAACTACAACTAACGAAAATGGAGATTTTGAATTGATTGTAAAATCAATTGGAAAATTCACAATCGTTTTTCAAAATTTGGGTTACAAAACTAAAAAAGAAGTTATCGCAATTGAAAAATTTCCTTTTGAACTGAATGTTCGATTATTGGATGAGAATTTTAAACTCAATGAAGTTACAATTGATAGAAAAAATAATCCTGCAATTCAATTAATTAAAAATGCTATCGCTTCAAGAAAATCAAATTCTGGAAAAAACGGAAAGTTTACTGCGGATTTCTACTCGCGAGCCATTTTCAAGGTTAAAGATTTACCCAAAAAAATTATGGGTATCAAAGTAGATATTGGTGCGCAAATGGAATCGAATCTAGATTCAACTGGCAGTGGTATTATTTACCTTTCGGAAACAGTTTCAAAAATCATATCAGAAAAACCAGATAAATTGAAAGAACGCATCATTGCATCTAAGATTTCGGGAAACGATAAAGGTTTTAGTTACAATTCTGCTCGAAATTCAGATTATGATTTCTACGAAAATTTAGTGAATTTCAATATTGGTATGATTTCTCCAATTGCAAGTAATGCCTTGAATTATTATAAATATCGAATTGAAAGTTCTTTTGTTGATGAAAATAAACAATTAATAAACAAAGTAAAAGTTACAGCAAAGCGCGATAAAGAGCCTGTTTTTGAAGGTTACATATATATTGTGGAAGATTCCTGGGCAATTTATGCTATTGATTTAGACATCAAAGGATACCGAATGAAAAATGAATTTACAGAAATGATGAATGTGAAGCAAAATTTTAATTTCAATTCAGAGAATAAAATTTGGTCTAAAAATTCTCAAAGTTTAGCCTTTAGGGCTGGTGCTTTTGGAATAAAATTCGATGGCAAGTTTAATTATGTTTTTAGCAATTATGAGTTTAAAGATTTTTTTGATAAAAAGACATTTAGCAATGAAATTTTGAGTTTCGAAGAAAATTCCAATAAAAAAGAGAACTCTTTTTGGAATTCCGTTCGTCCAATTCCTTTAACACTAGAAGAAACTAATGATTACAAGAAAAAAGACAGTTTGCAAATCATTCGACTATCGCCAAAGTATTTAGATTCGATTGACAAAAAGCACAATAAATTTAGTTTATTCGATATTATCACAGGTTACAACTACAGAAATTCATTTAAAAAATATTCTTTCAATTACGACGGATTACTTGATGTCAGATCGTTAAGTTTCAACACTGTTCAGGGTTACTCTTTTAGTTCTGGTTTTGGTTATAATAAATGGAATGAAGATAGAGGTAAAACAACTAAAATTAAAACAGAAATTAATTATGGATTCTCAGAAAAAAGAATCAGGGTTTCTGTAGAATACTTGCATCGTTTCAATAATATTAACTATGCAAATATTTCGATTTCTGGTGGAACGAAAGTGGAACAATTCAATTCGAGTCCGCCAATTAGTAGTTTGATAAATTCAATTAGTAGTTTGTATTTTAAAAATAATTTCATGAAATTATACAATCTTGAATTTGCAAAGATTTCCTATGGTCAAGAAGTCGGAAATGGGATTTTCATGAATGGAAAAATCGAATATCAACAACGTAAACCATTATTTAATAATACCGATCATGCTCAAAACAACAACGGAAATATTTATACTTCCAACAATCCATTTGCGCCAAATGACTATGTAAATGCTGGTTTTGATTCGCATCATTTGTTTAAATTTGGTTTGAATGCTCAAGTAAATTTTGGAAACAAATACTTGACACGACCTGATGGAAGATTTAATATTCGGAATAAAAAATATCCAACATTATTTCTTGGAATAGAACAAACCTTTGGTGCAAGTGAAAAGAAATATCAATTCACACACTTTTTTGGACGTTTAAATTATGACTTGAAACTTGAAAATAAAGGACAAGTTGGAATCAATTTAAAAGCAGGAAAATTTTTGAATGCTAAAGATATTGCTTTCATAGACTACAAACATTTCAATGGAAATCAAACTCATATTGGTCAATCAATTCGTTATTTGAATGTTTTCAATTTCTTGCCTTATTATACAAATTCAACTAATGATTCGTATTTAGAAATTCATTCAGAATATGATGATAGTGGTTTTATAATGAATAAAGTTCCGCTACTCAACAAACTAAAATCAAATTTGATTCTTGGAGCACACGGGTTGATGCTACCAAATGCTAAACCCTACAGGGAGTTTACTATTGGTTTAGATAATCTTGGTTTTGGAAAATTTAAATTATTTCGTTTTGATTACATACGCTCGTATCAAAACGGATATCAAAGCGATGGTGTAATTTTTGGATGTAAGATTTTGAATTTTTTAGAGTAATAAAAAGGTTGAGATTAAGGTTTATAATAAGAAATCCCATTTCGGTTAAAATGGGATTTCTTAATTATTTCAAATTAAATTCTAAACTCTTACAATATTGGCTCCAATGGCTCTCAAACGTTCGTCAATCTTTTCGTAACCACGATCAATTTGTTCAATGTTTTGAATAGTACTCGTTCCTTTTGCAGAAAGTGCCGCAATCAATAACGAAATTCCCGCGCGAATATCAGGCGAACTCATGGTTGTGGCTTTGAGTTGCGATTTAAAATCGTGACCCATAACAACCGCTCGATGTGGATCACAAAGCATAATTTTTGCACCCATGTCTATTAATTTATCTACGAAAAATAAACGGCTTTCAAACATTTTTTGATGAATCAATACATCACCTCGGGCTTGGGTAGAAACTACTAAAATGATACTCAATAAATCTGGAGTAAGTCCAGGCCAAGGCGCATCTGCGATAGTTAGAATTGAACCATCAATATCGGTTTTGATTTCATAACCATCTTTGTGTTCTGGAATGAAAATATCATCACCGTGTCTTTCTAAAGTAATTCCGAGTTTTCGGAAGGTGTTTGGAATTACTCCCAAATTATCCCAAGACACATTTTTGATTGTGATTTCGCTTCTGGTCATAGCGGCAAGTCCAATCCATGAACCAATTTCTATCATATCAGGCAGAATTCTGTGTTCGCAACCACCTAAACTTTCAACACCTTCAATGGTCAATAAATTAGATCCAACTCCAGTTATTTTGGCTCCCATGGAGTTCAACATTTTGCAAAGTTGTTGCAAATAGGGTTCACAAGCAGCGTTGTAAATTGTTGTAGTTCCTTCCGCTAAGACAGCGGCCATGACAATATTTGCAGTTCCTGTAACAGATGCTTCGTCAAGCAACATGTAGGCACCTTTTAAGCGACCTTCGACTTCAACACCATAAAAGTGATCTTCTCTTTCATATCTAAAAGTTGCTCCAAGGTTTATAAATCCTTCAAAATGAGTATCTAATCTTCGTCTCCCAATTTTGTCTCCGCCTGGTTTTGGAATGTATCCACAACCAAAACGTGCTAAAAGTGGGCCAACAATCATGATGGAACCCCGCAAAGAACCGCCTTCTTTTTTGAATGCTTCGGTTTTTAAATAATCAATGTTTACATCGTCGGCTTGAAAAGTATAGTCTCCAACGCCATTTTTTTGGATTTTTACTCCCAAGTTTCCTAATAAAACAATCAGTTTATTGACATCAATAATATCTGGAATATTTGTTATTCTAACTTTTTCTGATGTTAGTAAAGCAGGACATAAGACTTGTAATGCTTCGTTTTTTGCACCTTGTGGATGAATTTCTCCTTTAAGACGAATTCCGCCTTCTATTTTGAATGTTCCCATGTTTTTGGTTGTATGTTGTGTATTATATGTTGTATGTTGGAGCATTAGAAAACTCAAAACTTACAACATACAACTTTCAACTTTTTTATTTTTTTATAAAAGGTTTCTTTTTTAACGGTTTGTTTGCGACAATCTTTGGTTGACTTGCTGGCATAATTTTATTCGAAATACGCTTGTTTGTTCGCATTAAATCATCTGTTTTTAAAAGTGATTCAGTGCTTGACAACAAATTTAGTTTTCCGCCAGAGAGTTCAAAAAGGTGTTCAAAAATCACTTCATCTGTAACAGTGTCTTTGTTCCAAGATAAATATGATTTTTTCATGTGATTAGCGATCACTTTGACTAAGGCACTTTTCATTTCGCCATCTTCCCATTTGTTGGCAACATCTATCATGTATTTGATGTTGTTGCCATAGAATCGGTATTTTGGAAAATTTTGAGGATAGTTTAAAGGATCTGGGCGCAGTTGCAATACTTCGCGTGTGGGAATTGGATAGGGTGAATCAACTTTGAGTTGAAAGTCGGACATTATGAAAATTTGATCCCACAACTTGTGTTGAAAATCGGGTACGTCACGCAAATGCGGATTCAAACTTCCCATGACTTGAATGATGTATCTTGCGAGTTTGTTTCGCTCTACATCATCAGTAACTTCAATGGCTTGTGCGATGAGTTTTTGCAAGTGACGACCATATTCTGGAATGATGAGGTTTTGTCTTTCGGAATTATATTCTAAATTAAAAACTACGTCGTTGGCGTTTTCTTTGATGTATTTTGCAGTCATATTTTATAGTGAAACGATGCCTTTTATGGTGGCAAGTTCTTGATATTTTTCAATTATTTCTTGTGAATCTTTCACGGTAACGTCAACAGAGATGCTTGTGAATTTTCCTGTTTTTGATTTTGTAGTTTTGATTACTGCACCCATGGAATTGAAAGCATTTTCGACTTTTTCAACATTGTCGTTTGTTGAGGGAACAATAAATTTAAACAAATATTCTGTGGGCCATGTGTTGCTTCGATCTAATTCTGTTTGAAGTCTATCATAGAATTCTTGTGCAACTTTGTCTGGGTCTTTATCCATTCTAAAATTAAAATAAAGACAAATATACGTTTTTGATTTTAATTTCTATAATTCTTGTTGATTTTTTGAATCTTTTCTAGTTTTTATTCCTTCTGATGAAAAATCGGGATCTTCTTCCATCAGGGTTAGCCCAGATCGAAACGAAAAGCCCACAGCCTGAAAAAAGTTGTTTTTGTTTTGAAAAAAAACGACCAACGGAAGTTCTTTTTTTGAAACTAAAAAACACTTTTTTTGGCGAGGACTTGCAGTGAAGTGCTGGATTGGCTTCTGTAAACATTTCTTAAAATTAAATTCAAAAATTGTTTACGAAAACGATTGAAATCAATACTTTTGCAGCAATAAATAACAACAACTAATTCTGTTACAAAAAAATGACTACAAATGCCCAATATGAAAAGGAGCTTTCCTTTCAAGCAGATCGCAGGCGCTCTGCTGTAGATTTAATTAAAATTATTAGTGATTTGTGGTATGACAAATCTATTGAACTGGTGCTTTTTAGAAATCAATTGATTGATAAAAATGTATCTGATATTATGAATTTACACGAATATGCAGGCGAATTTGTTGGAAAACCAATTTCGATTTTTGATTCTGTTGAAATTGCTGAGGCCATTTTGTCTATGGATTTGCCGCCATCAAAGTTAGATATTGGTAAATTAACTTATGAGTTTCATGCTGATGATAATCATTTTGATAATGCTAAAGCATTTGTGGTTGATACATTAAAAAATGCAAAGGCTGCTCATGAGATTCTTCCAAAAGATGTTGTTTT
>JANPDC010000067.1:0-9664 GCA_031431275.1 Bacteroidota bacterium | reverse complement strand
AATTGGATACGTAATTGGTCTTCCAGTTTGGTAGGCAAAATTTGCTGATAAACTATATCGCTTTGTTAATTTATAATTTAAAACGGCACTAAAATCATGTGGTTTATCAAAATTTGCTGAAAAATAGGCTCCATTATTAATTCTTTCTTCATCAAATATTCCATCAAATTTAATTAAAGATCTAGAATAACTATAACCAATCCAGCCATTTAGTCTTCCTTCATTTTTCCTCAATAAAAGTTCTATTCCATATGCTTTTCCTTCTCCTTGAATTGTTTGAGTTTCAATATTCTTGTTCAAAAGTAACTGTGCACCTACTTTGTAATCAATGATATTGTTTGACGTTTTGTAGTACATTTCTAAACTCAATTCTAGATCACTTTTATTAAAATTTTTGAATAATCCTAACGAAAACTGTTGAGCCGTCTGCGGTTTTATATTCAAATCTGATAATTTCCAAGTGTCTGTAGGAGATTGAGTAGAATTACTAGATAATAAATTTATGTATTGACTTGTTTTATCATATCCTGCTTTGATTGAAAAATCATCTAAAAGAAAATATCTTGCAGCAATACGCGGTTCAAAATTTGAATATGTTTTAATAATTTGATTATTCCCAAAACTTTTCGTTTCGGTAATTGTAGCATCACTCAAAGGTGCATTATTCAAATAAACGTTTTGATTTGACTTTCCTAAAGAGGAGTAAAAAGAGTATCGTAAACCATAATCTATTAATAATTTTTCTGATATTTTATAACTATCAGATACAAAAATAGCAGATTCAATTGCTTTTTCTGATTGTATTGATACTGGTTTTAAAAGTGACAAATTACTTTTTGCAGAAAAATCTCCAGGATTTATATTATACAATTTTGTTGAAATTCCATAATTAAATTTATGATTCTCACTTCTATTATAATTCATTTTCAACATGACTTGTGATTCATTTATTTTATATCCAAAATCAAATGAATTTAACTTATTGAGTTGACTATCGTAATCAATCCCGAATTTGTATTCGCTATTTGTAAAAATCAATGAACCTTTATTTTTTTCATTAAACCTATGATCGTACTTGAGAGTAAATATTCGGTTACTATATTTGAATAAGGAATCCGAAGTAATACTATACTCATCATTACTATAATAAAAAGTAGATTCAAGAGTGTTGTTCTTATTAAAATCATGACTGTATTTTGCAATAAAATCATAAAAACCTGCCTTACTTTTCTTTAGATTTTTTTCTTTCAAAGATCTCAAAATCCATCCTGAATAAGTTGCTCTTCCTCCAACTAATAAACTAGATTTGTTTTTAATAATTGGAGTTTCAAGAACCAAATTACTGGTCACTGGTCCTACTCCACCTTCTCCTTTAAATTTTTCTTTACTACCAGCTTTGGAAGTAATATCAAAAACAGAAGACAATCTTCCACCAAATTCGACTGGAATACTTCCTTTGTAGATATCTGCTTTTTTTGTCGAAAAAGGATTTACTGCTGAGAAAAAACCAAAAAAGTGAGCAGGATTATACAAAACAGCATTGTCCATTAAAATCAAATTTTGATCTTCTTTTCCACCACGAACATTATACCCTGCCGAGCCTTCACCAGTAGTTTTTACACCAGGTAACGTAGTAGCAATTCGAAAAATATCACGTTCTCCAAGAACTAATGGTACATTTTTGATTCCTTCAATATTTATTGACGTGACTCCAGAAATTGCTTCTTTTACTTTCTTATTTTTTTTTGCATTAACTACAACTTCGTCTAATTCAGAAACCTTGTCTTTGATTATCATATTAAAATTTCCATCATTTAGAACTACTATTTTTTTTGAAGTTTTATAATGAGCAAAAGAACTTGTTTCTAAAATATTTGCTCCAGATGGAACCGAAAAACTATAGAAACCTTTTTCATCGGTTACGGTTGAATAATTTTGATTTTTAATTTTTATAGATATATTTTGCTCTGGTAAACCCGTCTTTGAATTTTTAACAAAACCAGTAATCACAAAAAGTTTTAAATAATTATTTTTATTACCTTTCCCAATTAAAGTCATTTGATCTGAATTTTTTGTGCTCAGAATAGAATCATTTTGTTGTTGAAAAATAGGTTTGTCAAATTTCTCAATTTCTATTTTAACAATACTATCTCTTTTGTCATTGAAGAAATCAACAGGTAGAGAATCATAAATAACAACATTTTTTGTTATAATGATTTTATTTTTGAGAATTAAAAAATTAAAATCTGTTGATAGGAACACATCAGATAGTATAGAATTTATTGATGCATCATTATATTTCTTATTGAGAAAATTGGTTTCATTTTCAAACCAAGAATTATCAAAATAAAATTTAAAAGTAGTTGTACTTTCTATTTTTTGAATAATTTCTTTTTTGTTGGCATTTATAAATTCAAATGTAAACTTTCTTAAATCTTCCTGAGCAAAAGTAATTTGTGTTACTATCAAAAATAAAAATATATATAATTTTTTTTTCATTTATGGGGATTCTATTTTATTACTTTAAATTATTTATAAATTTTAATAAATTCTCGATGAATTCAATCTTATTAGATTTCTCAGTTCTGTAATTCAATTCATAATATTCATTTATATTTTTCTTAAAATTTGGAAATAATTTTGTAATCTCGCTTTTTGTATCGATTTGATAAAATGTATTTTGTTTTTTGAGAATAAAACTATTTTTTTTATCAAATTCGACATATACTTTATTATCATCTTGTATCACATCGCGTTTTAATTTTATATGTTTTATGTATAAAGTAAAATCTTTTACAGAAAAACTACTTTCATAAAAACCACTTATAAAATTCTCATTTTTTTTATTTTGATTTTTTAAATTATCAAACTTTTTGCCATCAAGAATAAAAGAATCAATTTTATCACTAATCAAGGTGATTAATGTTTTTGTTTTATCATTTACGGTTTCAAAAACTACATTATCTTTATAAATATCATAATTTATATTCAAATCATAATAAGGCTGACCATCATATAAAACGTCACCTTTTTGAAAAATTTTTGAATTTAAAAAACAATTATCTTGCTTTTTTGTATTGTAAAAATCTATATATAAAGTTCCATTATTTATACTAAGATTCTCTCTACCAATTGTTTCATCAAACCAGTTGTAGAGAGAAACCTCATTTTTTATTTGAGCTTTTATTTGTTGAAATGAAATAAAAATCAAAAATAATAAGTAAGATTTCCTATAATTTATATGTTCAGTAATCATTTAAAGTTTTTAAAAAGAATTCTTACAATAATACAATTAAAAACAAAAACAAACAAATTTTCTTATCTTGATTAAAAATTGAACCTAAAAATGATTTTTACTTTTTCATTTTAATTAAAACTCAACTTGACAATTTGATTTTTACCAGCTGCAATGGCTGTTTTAGAATTTAGAAAACGTATAGAATATAAAGTAGTATCATCAAGTACTTTAGTCCACGATTTAGCAAAATCATTTGAAACATAAACACCCGTTAACCCAACACTAACTAATTGTTTACCCTTACTTTTTGGGACAAACTGTATACATGAAGCATATCCATGGCCTAAATTTTGACCAACCAAATTCCACGTTCTCCCACCATTCGTTGTTATTGCTTTATTATCAAAATTTTGAGTAGGATTTTCATAATCTCCCCCAGAAATAATTCCAATTTTATCGTTATAAAAATCAGCAGTAAAAGTTCCTGTCATTGCTTTACCACTAATCATTGGAGTTTTAAATTGAGTCCAAGTTTTGCCTAAATTAGGAGAATAAAAAACCCTAGAAACTTTACCACCAGTCACCAACCAAATTTTTTGCTTTTTTAAAATAATATTTGTGTTACTTGATGCAAAAACGGATTCTCCTTCAATAATTTTTGGTAGTTTGTTACTTGAAATTTTTTTCCAACTAGATCCTCCATCATTCGTAACAATCAAGGACAAACAATCATTCATCGGATCACCAAGTGCGATACCAAATTTATTATCTGAAAATTGCATACTATCATAAAATACTTTTTTGTCAATTTCACTGTATACCAATTTAGGATTCAAATCTTTTTTTGAAATTCGATACAAAATCGCTGGATTACCAGCAGATAAACAAAATATATTTGTAGTAGTTTGAGCAATACTTCTGAATTCCATCTCCAAAGAATCGACTTTGATTTTTTGAATATATTGAGAACCTTTTTCAATATCTAAATATCCAAAACGATTATTATTTGCTGAAAACCATACTTTCTGTTTATCAACTAATAAAGCTCTTACACTAATCTTTTGGGATAACAAAGTATCAACTTTTACAGAATTAATTGTTTTAAGTTGAGCAATGCCTGTAAAGAAAATAAAAAAAACAAAAAGACAAAAGATAATTTTCATTTTCATAATTATAATTTTCTTTCAAAAATAGTATTTAAAAATCATTAAATAAAATTTTCTTTTTTATTAGCCGTATAACAATATTATAGTAAATTTGCCTTTTTAAATTTAAAATTAAATGAGCGGATCGCATCAGAACCTCCATTCAAAATGGACTATTGCAGGATTATTAGTTAGTTTAGGTATAATTTATGGTGACATTGGAACTTCTCCTTTGTACGTAATGAAGGCAATTGTAGGTCTTAATTTTGCCATAAATAGAGATTTAGTACTTGGAGGGTTGTCATTAGTATTTTGGACACTGACTTTACAAACTACATTAAAATACGTATTGATTACACTAAGTGCGGATAATCATGGTGAAGGAGGGATTTTCGCATTGTATGCTTTAGTTAAAAAAACTAAAATAAAATGGCTCATTGTACCAGCAATTATAGGCGGTAGTGCACTATTAGCCGATGGAATTATAACTCCTCCTATTTCTGTTTCCTCTGCTGTTGAAGGAATTAAGATTTTCTATCCAAAAATGGAAATCTCAACCATACAATATATTGTTATTGGCATTTTATTTATTCTTTTTTCGATTCAACAATTTGGCACAAAACTAGTTGGTAAATTTTTCTCACCAGTAATGCTAGTATGGTTCTCAATGCTAGGTATTTTGGGTATTTTACAAATTATTGGACATCCTGATGTTCTTTGTGCATTAAACCCATACTATGCTTACAACATTTTAATTGCACCAGAAGGATTAAACCCTGAAGGTTTTTTCATTCTTGGATTTGTTTTTCTATGCACAACTGGTGCTGAAGCTTTATATTCTGACATGGGACATTGTGGAAGAAAAAATATTCGAATTAGTTGGATTTTTGTAAAAATAACTTTGTTACTGAATTATTTTGGTCAAGCGGCGTATCTGATTCAACATGAAGGTCAAACATTAAATGAAATTAATGTTTCAAATCCTAATCCTTTTTATTTGATGATGCCAGAATGGTTTCAACCAATTGGAATTATAATTGCCACTTTAGCAGCAGTTATTGCTTCTCAGGCTCTGATTAGTGGATCATTTACATTGATTAATGAAGCAATGAGATTGAATTTTTGGCCAAAAGTGAAAATTAAATACCCAACAGAAGTCAAAGGACAAATGTATATTCCTTCGATAAACTGGCTTCTTTTTATAGGTTGTGTGGGTATTGTAATTCACTTCGAAGAGTCAAAAAATATGGAACATGCATATGGTCTAGCGATTATACTATGCATGATTATGACCACTGTTTTGCTGAATTTTTATTTAATAATGAAAAGAGTAAAATGGTATTTCATTGTTCCATTAATGATGATATATGCAGCAATTGAGTTGAGTTTTTTGGCGGCAAATATTACAAAATTTGCCGATGGTGGAAAAGTTACTGCACTAATTGCTCTTGCATTAATAACAGTTATGTCAATTTGGTTTATGGCAAAAAAAATAAGTAAAAACTATACTAAAATTGTTAAAATTGCAGATTACAAAAAAGTTCTTGCTGAATTAAGCATTGATTTATCGATTCCTAAATACGCGACTCATCTAGTATACATGACAAATGCAAATAGAGTCGATGAAATTGAAGAAAAAGTAATGTATTCTATTATGCAGAAACGACCTAAACGAGCCGATGTCTATTGGTTTGTGCATGTAAACATTTTGAGTGAACCTTATAAAACCGAATATAAAGTAACTGAAATACTAAAAGACGATTTATATAGAGTTGACTTCAATTTAGGTTTTAGAGAGCCAACTAAAATTAATTTAATGTTCAAAGAAGTGCTCAAAGATATGGTTTCAAATGGAGAAGTAGACATTTCTAGTAGATACGAATCATTGAATAAAAACAATATCTTAGGTGATTTTAAATTTATTTTATCTGAAAAATTTCTTTCAAATGATAGTGATTTATTGTGGCATGAAAAATTGATAATGAACTCCTATTTTTTCTTAAAAAAATTCAGTTTATCCGAAGAAAAAGGATTTGGTTTGGATAGTAGTTCCGTAAAAATCGAACAATTTCCTATGGTTTTACATCCACCAGAAAAAATTTGTATGACAAGAACACATCATAATCCAGTCTAAATAAAATTTTAATTACAACACTAAAACCGTTATTTTAAACGGTTTTTTTATGTTTTTAATATTGGTCTTTATGTTATACCTTTGCACCTCAATAAAATAAAATGAGATTACATAGAAATTTAGTATATACAACAATCGATGGACTCAATGCCATATTCAATGAAAAAGAATATGCAGATAAAGTTGTAGCAAGATCACTTAAAAAAGACAAACGCTGGGGAAGTGCCGACAGAAAGTTTGTTGCAGAAACATTATACGAAGTGGTACGTTGGAAAAGATTATATTCTGAAATTGCAGAAGTTAAAGAACCTTTTAATCGTGATGATTTATGGAGAATGTTCTCTGTTTGGGCAGTTTTACGAGGTTATACAATTCCAGATTGGCAACAATTGGCTGGAACACCAGAACGAAAAATCAAAGGTAGATTTGACGAATTATCAAAAAACAGAGTTTACAAAGAATCAATTCCAGATTGGATGGATGAATTGGGAGTAAATGAATTAGGAGAAGAAATTTGGGCAAAAGAAATAACAGCGCAAAATCAACCAGCAAAAGTAATCTTAAGAACCAATACGCTAAAAACAACTCGTGAAAAATTACGAGCCATCATGATGGATTTGAATATCGAAACTGATATTCTTGAAAATCAACCAGATGCTCTAGTTTTAAAAGAAAGAGCAAACGTATTTTTGACTGATGCTTTCAAAGATGGATTTTTTGAAGTTCAAGATGCTTCCTCACAATTGGTAGCCGCATTTTTAGATGTCCAACCAGGAATGCGAGTGGTCGATACTTGTGCAGGTGCAGGTGGAAAAACATTACACATGGCTTCTTTGATGGAAAACAAAGGACAATTAATAGCCATGGATTTATATGAAAGTAAACTCAAACAATTGAAACTTCGTGCAAAAAGAAATGGTGCCTTTAATATTGAGTATAGAATTATTGATTCAACAAAAGTGATCAAAAAATTGTACGATAAAGCCGATAGAGTATTGATTGATGCGCCTTGTAGCGGTTTGGGTGTTCTAAAAAGAAATCCAGATGCAAAATGGAAATTACAACCCGAGTTTATTGACAATATCAAAAAAGTGCAAGCCGAAGTCCTCGAAAGTTATTCTAGAATTGTGAAACCAGGTGGAAAATTAGTTTATGCAACCTGTTCCATTCTACCATCTGAAAATCAAGAACAAATAAATCATTTTTTAACAACAGAAAACGGAAAAAGTTTTACTTTTGTAAAGGATGTTAGAATTTTAGCACATGAATCTGGATTTGATGGTTTTTATATGGCTTTATTAGAACGAAAAATTTAACTTTAAAATAAAATGAAAAAAAATTACACTTTAGTATTATTATTATTAATTAGTTTTTTTAGTATTGCTCAAACGGGTGCACCTGCTAGTCCGTATTATTCTGGTTTTAATTGGACTTTGACAGGAACTGCTCTTCGTAGCGCATTATCATCGACTACAATTTCCAAACACACTAATTTCTTATCTTATACACCAGGCGTTTGGGAAGCATCTAAGATTACAGATTTAGATCCAACAAATTCTGCAAATGTGATTTTAGTTTATGGATTTGAAAATGGAACTGACGCCATTGTTACAAACGACAGAACTAGAAGTAAAACGGCTAATGGTGGTTCTAACGGAAATTGGAACAGAGAACATGTGTATGCAAAATCTCTAGGTACACCAGTACTTTTAGATAATGGTTCTGGTGCTAATAGCGATGCTGGTGAGGACGCACATCATTTGCGCCCAGCAGATGTGCAATGGAATTCACAACGAGGTAACAAAAAATTCGCAACTGGATCTGGTAATTCTGGTGATGTTGCAGGTGGCTGGTATCCTGGAGATGAATGGAAAGGTGATATTGCCAGAATGATGATGTACATGTATTTGAGATATCCAACGCAATGTTTACCGACTGGAGTAGGAACAGGAAGTTCGCCTAGTTCAGATGCCAATATGGTAAATCTTTTTTTACAATGGAATGCAGAAGATCCTGTATCACAATTCGAAGATACAAGAAACTCCTATCATGATACTACTGGCGACTACGCTCAAGGAAACAGAAATCCATTTATTGATAATCCCTATTTGGCAACTGTTATATGGGGTGGACAAATTGCAGAAAATCGTTGGCCTGCTGTATTTTTGTCAACTCAAACTTTTGATGCAATGGCAAATATTTCAATTTATCCTAATCCAACAAACAATAATAGAATTAATATTGAAACAGATATATTACTTGATGAAATAGACTTAATCAATATAAATGGTCAATTAATGCAACAAATCAAAAAACCAATTTTTGAGAACAACAACTATTCTTTAGAAAATTTACCACAAGGATTTTATTTTCTGAAAATGATTTCAGAAAATAAATCTGTTACAAAAAAGGTAATTATAAACTAATAACTAAATTATAAAAAATGCCTTTCAATATTGAGAGGCATTTTTTATTAAGATTTTTTGAAAATTAAATGAACTTCAAAGAAACCATAAATTTCGTAAAACAAATTCCATATGGTAGAAATTCTAATCGTAATGATTTTTCATTAGTAATTTCAGAAAATAAAGGAACTTGCAGTTCAAAACACGCTTATTTGAAAGATTTTGCAGTTAAAAATAGTATTCCAAATGTTCAATTATTTATTGGAATGTACAAAATGACTGAACAGAATACTAAAATTGGCACAATTCTTTCAGGAAACAATTTAGAATATATTCCCGAAGCACATTGCTATTTAAAGATTGAAGGTAAAACGGTTGATGTAACCACAAAAGAAAGCGATTTAAAAAAAATAAAAGCAGATTTACTAGAAGAAATTGAAATTGAACCCAATCAAGTTGCTGATTTTAAAGTAAATTACCATCAAGAATACATCAAAAAATGGTTGCTAAATACAAATTCTAAATTTACTTTTGATGAAATATGGACAATTCGAGAAATGTGTATTTTCCAACTTACAACTCATAACCTATAACTCATAACTTTCTTGAAAACTATAAAAATCGCTGGCGTTCCAGAACATTTCAATTTGCCGTGGCATTTATGCATTGAAAATAACGAATTCCAAACTGAAAATATCGATTTGCAATGGACAAATGTTCCCGAAGGAACAGGCAAAATGTG
>JANPDC010000066.1:0-39940 GCA_031431275.1 Bacteroidota bacterium | reverse complement strand
CAATCACGGGCATCATTATTTCTGAGATTGTCAACTTTCCAAACTTTTTGTGAACTGCAAAAACACCAGCAATTGTTCCAGGAACACCAATTGATAGTGCACCGTTTACACTCAAATTTGGAATTACATCACCATTTTTGTCTAAATACATATCTTTTTTTGCCAAAATAGGTGCTTTCTCCCTGTAATCTAATGCTCCGATTTCTCCATTTGCTTTTCGAAAAACCATAAATCCACCACCACTAATATTGCCAGCAAACGGATATGAAACCGCTAATGCTAATTCTGTTGCACACATTGCATCAAATGCGTTTCCGCCTTTCTTCATGATTTCAACTCCAATTTTAGAGGCTTCTTCTCTCGCGGAAACGACCATGGCTTTATTCGTAACTAAACCAGTTTGTGATTTTGCAGTTTTAAAGGCAAAAAATAATACAATCAGAAATAAGTATTTTTTCATAATTCAATTAATTTTTGATTTGAAAACAATTTTAACTCCTCAAAAAAAGTAGTGAACTCGTCTTCAAACTCTAAATAAAATTCTTGTAACTCAATAATTGCCTCTTGCATATTTGCACGGTGCTTGGTTCGGTAATCCATTTGGAATAATATTTTTTCAATTCCGGCGATCGTTTCATAACTAACCAACCAGTTTTGATCAATCATGTAAGGCATCATTGATTTTGTTTTTTCAGTCAGTATTTCAGTATTTGAATGTAACGATTTATAAAAGTTGGCAACAAAATTTTCTAGTTTTTCATCAGAATACATCGACCAGTTTTTTGCCAGAAAATGATCGTACAATATATCCATAATTACACCCGAATAATGTCCGTATTTTTCGTGTAAACGATGCTTGCTTTTTCGGTAAACCAAATGCGAATCCGTGAAAGTATCAATGTGTCGGTGTAAAAGAATCCCCTTTATGACCTCATCTGGAAATTTCAAATAATCGTTTCCACGAATACCATCGGCCATAAAATTTCCAATTTTTATAAAATCGTTGTTTCCAGAAAGATAAATGTGGGCTAGGAAGTTCATTTTGCTAATTTATAAATTTTAAATGATGAATTTTAAATTTTGAATGTTTTTAAAATGTCAATTATTATATTTGTGAATAATTTAAAATCCAACAATCAAAATATAAAATAATATTCAATGACTTTAATAAAATCTATATCAGGAATTCGAGGAACAATTGGCGGAAAAGTAGGCGATAATTTGACTCCAGTAGATGCTGTAAAATTTGCTTCAGCATATGGAACTTGGCTAAAAGAAGGAAGTAAGAAGATAGAGGTTGGAAGAAAATTAAAAGTTGTTGTGGGTCGAGATGCTCGAATTTCGGGTCCCATGATTCATAATTTAGTAATCAATACATTAATAGGACTTGGAATTGACGTAATCGATTTAGGCTTATCAACCACGCCAACAGTTGAGGTTGCAGTTCCTTTAGAAAATGCTGATGGTGGAATTATTCTAACTGCTTCACACAATCCAAAACAATGGAATGCTTTGAAGTTGCTTAACGAAAAAGGAGAATTTTTGAACGGAATTGAAGGCGAGAAAATTCTTGAAATTGCCGAAGCCGAGGCATTCGATTTTTCTGATGTGGACCATTTGGGCGAAATTACTTTGAACGATGCCTACATGGATATTCATATTGATGAAGTTTTAAATTTACCATTGGTTGATATTGAAGCCATAAAAGCAGCAAAATTTAAAGTTGTTGTTGATGGTGTGAACTCATCGGGCGGAATCATTATTCCCAGATTATTGAAGTTAATGGGTGTTGAAGTTGTAGAATTGTATTGTGAACCAAACGGACATTGTCCTCATAATCCAGAACCTTTGAAAGAGCATTTAACAGATATTTCCGAGTTAGTTGTCAAAGAAAAAGCACATTTAGGAATCGTGGTTGATCCCGATGTAGACCGTTTGGCTTTTGTTTGTGAAGACGGAGAAATGTTTGGCGAAGAATATACTCTTGTGGCTTGCGCCGATTTTGTTTTGAGCAGAACTCCAGGAAATACCGTTTCGAACATGTCATCTTCGCGTGCTTTGCGAGATGTAACTAATTCTCACAATGGAATATATGAGGCAAGCGCAGTGGGTGAGGTGAATGTTGTGGAATTAATGAAAAAGAATAATGCTATCATTGGAGGCGAAGGAAATGGCGGTATTATTTATCCTGAATTGCACTATGGTCGTGATAGTTTAGTTGGAGTAGCGTTATTTTTAACTCATTTGGCAAATAAAAAAATGTCAGTTTCGGCTTTGCGAGCCTCTTACCCAGAATATTATATGAGTAAAAACAAAATCGAATTGACGCCACAAATTGATGTTGATGCGATTTTGGTTGCTATGACCGAAAAATATCAGAATGAAAATATAACCACTATTGATGGTGTAAAGATTGATTTTGCCGAAAACTGGGTGCATCTTCGAAAATCGAATACCGAACCAATTATTAGAATTTATACCGAAGCAGCAACACAAGAATTGGCTGATTCATTGGCTATTCGGATTATTGATGAAATTAAAGTTATTGCAGGGATTTAAAAGATCACATTATTACTCATAAAAAAACTCGAAAGTCAAATAATTGAATTTCGAGTTTTTTATTTTAGTGTCAAAAAACTTATTTACTGATAATTATCTTTTTAGAGATTATTTTTTCATTTGATGAAATTTTTAAGTTATAAATTCCATCGTTTAACGTTTCAACATTTATAGTATTATTATTCAGTTTTCCCGAAGAAATTGTTCTTCCTAACAAATCAATGATTGAAAATTTCCAATCCAATGAATTGAATTCTTCAGCCGAAAAAGAGATTGTCAAAGAAGTGGAAGCAGGATTTGGATATACTTTGAAATTAGAATCGTTTAAACTAAATTCATTATTTTTCAAAGCATCATTTGAATTTGCTAAATTAGTTGCTTTATAATAAACCAAGATAGCACTTTCGCTATTTGGAATTGCATTTCCCCATGGAACAGCATTTGCAACAGGAATTGGATTACCGTTTGAAACACCAGTGGTTGCATTTGCATTTTGTCTCCCAACTACAACGACACCTTCAGATGTTTTGCAAACACCAAACAAATCGGTATTGTCACCTCCAGCACCCGAAACTGGATCCCAAGTTCCACCAATTAGTGAAGAATACTTTGGAGCATTAAAATTGGTGTCATAAACTCTCACAAATTCGTTCCAACTACTCACTCCTTGTGCAGGTTTCAGCATTTTTTGATAGGCATTTGCCGTTGTAATAGTTCTTCTACCAACCGCTAAAACACATACGTCTCCATTAGTAGATACTTTTAATGCATTTTTAGCCATTCGAGTAGTGTTCAAATTTGCCCAACCTGCGTTTGGATTTGGCCAGTTGTCCATGTTTGGGGCTGTTAGTGCAGTTCCAAGAGTGGCACCTTCATTATACTCTGCCATGTAGGTAGAATTTGATAAATTTCCATCATTTAATCCAAACTTACCTAACCAAGAAATATGAATGTTTCCGTTTGTTCCAGTAAATTGATTCTGAAATCCTGCGGCACTTGGATTTGCAACAATTGAATTTCCTCTAAAGAAATTAGACACATTGTTTCCGTGGCATCTCGCACCAACAACTAACTTATTGTTTGTATAATCTATTGCCAAAGCATCAATATATTGATCTGGTTCTGAAACAGTGGTAACTCCTGCAGGTGTAATTTCATGATACAACCTATTCCACCAAAGCATTGTTCCAGAATTATCAAAACAGATGACTGCAGGTTCAAAATCTGGAATTCCAGTAAACGTGGTCTGAAAATTCATACCCACATATAAATTATTATTGGTTTTGTCAACCACTAAAGAAGTTGCTCCGTAAACATTACCAGAAGAACTGTAGGTATTATATCCTGGCCCAGTTGTAATTGGTGTTGTGGGATTTCCTGGCGTATTAAACATAAAATCTGCAGGCCATTTCCCTTTACGAGTTCCACCATTTCCATCAGGGTTTATAGAATTAAAATCACTAGTGTTCCAAGAACGCAATTCCGCTCTTCCACCAGATTTTAAAGCAATTCCACTGTATGATATGGCATTTGGACTTGCACTCGCTGGAGTTCCTTTCCATTCAGAACCAGTAGTTGTCCAATGGGTTCTCCAATTGGGAACTATTTTTTGATTACCATTTGTATCTAAACAAAAAATGGCACTCCAGTCTGGACCATGGGCTTTTCCTGTAACGTAATAAACTTCGCCATTGCTGTTTACATCCCAAGGATGACATATTTTAGTTTCACCGTCTGCCCATATTGGCTTGTTCCAAACAAGAGTCGTTGGGTCGTTGTTTATGAAATTACCATTTAACTTTGCAATTACATACCCGCCACCCGGATTTTGAACCATCGTGTTACAACTGATGAAAAGATCTCCAGTTGGAGTATATGGTTTAGTATTAGTTTTGATAAAACGGATATCTTCTACAACACCTTGCGGAAAATGAACTACTTTTAATATCGTTTGCAAATCGCTTGAAAGATGCAGTAAAAATGCATATCGGTTGCTGCCGCCAATGTTTGGTATAGTTCCAGTGTATGTTAGTTGAGTCTTTGGCACCGATGTTGAGACCCAATTTAAATCATCTGCATAGCCAGAGACAATAAATGTTCCATCAGTAATTTGCATCACATCATAAAAAGTTTCTTTACCAGAATTTCCAGCATAAGTCACAATGTTTGTTTGTGCAAAAAAAGCACAATTGATAAACATCATGAAAATAAAGTAGTAGTGTTTTTTCATTTGATTGTTTTTTACAAAAATACTATAAAAGTTTGTTAACATAAATCAACATTTGTTAAAATATCAATTTCCATTAGTTTTTTGAGTTATTATTAAAATTCTATATCTTTTATTGAGAAATTATTCAATAAATTTGCATTATGGTTTTAGATAAAAAAACAATTTCATCAGAGTTAGAACTTTACTTCCAAGAATTTAGAGACAATATTATTGGTATAAACCAAGAATTTGAATCGCCTTTTGGGAAAAAGAAAATTGTTTATACTGATTGGACTGCAAGTGGAAGATTGTATCGACCTATTGAAGAAAAAATCATGAATGATTTTGGTCCATTTGTAGCCAATACACATACTGAAACTACTGTCTCGGGAACCGCAATGACTATGGCCTATCATCAAGCCCGAAATATTATAAAAAAACACGTTAATGCCAACAAAGATGATGTTTTGATTACTGATGGAACCGGAATGACTGGCGTTGTAAACAAATTTCAGAGAATTTTAGGTTTAAAAATACCAGAAAATTTAAAAGAATTTACAAGTATTCCCTCTGAAATGAAACCCATTGTTTTTATTTCTCACATGGAACATCACTCGAATCAGACTTCGTGGCTAGAAACTATCGCTGATGTAGAAATTATTCCAGGTTGTGAAAAAGGATTATTTTGTATTGATAATTTAGTAGTTTTATTAGAGAAATATAAAAGCAGAACAACCAAAATTGCATCTATAACTTCCTGTTCAAACGTAACAGGAATAAGCACTCCATATCACGAAGTTGCAAAATTGATGCATCAAAATAACGGATTGTGTTTTGTAGATTTTGCATGTTCTGGTCCTTATGTTAAAATAGATATGCATCCAACTGACGAACAGTCGTCATTAGATGCGATTTTTGTTTCACCACATAAATTTCTTGGCGGACCAGGAACTTCTGGAATTTTGGTATTTAATAAAAAATTGTACAAGAATATGGTTCCTGATAATCCGGGCGGAGGAACTGTTTCGTGGACAAATCCTTGGGGTGAACACAAGTATATTGATAATATTGAAGATAGAGAAGATGGCGGAACTCCTGGTTTTCTTCAAGTAATCAAATCAGCGTTGGCAATTCAGTTAAAAGAAAAAATGGGAATAGATAATATTCTCAAACGGGAACATGAGATTGTAGATTTTATATTTTCGGAACTTGGAAATACTCAAAGCATACATATTTTAGCCAATGAACACCAAGATAGGTTAGGAGTGATTTCGTTTTATATTGATGATTTACATTTCAATTTGGGTGTAAAATTACTTAATGATAAATTCGGAATTCAAACTCGAGGTGGTTGTAGTTGCGCAGGAACCTATGGGCATATTTTACTCAATGTAAACCAAGAAACGTCTCATAATTTAGTCTGTCAGATAGATTCAGGAGATTTGATTCAAAAACCGGGTTGGATTCGAATGTCTATTCACCCAACAACAACTAATGCCGAGATTGAAATGGTTTGCGACAGTATTTTGGAACTTTCTAAACATCATGAAAATTGGTCTAAAGATTATATTTATGATAGAATTACCAACGAGTTTAGTCACAAAAAAAGTTTATCAGCAGAAAAAGAAATGGTAAACAGTTGGTTTTCTCTTTAGATAATTAACGTTTGTGTTTCCAGCGTTTGTGTGACCAAAAATAAAACTCTGGCGCTTCAGTAATTTGTTTTTCAACTAATTCTATGAATTTATCTGTGATTTGATAATCTGGAACTTTTGAAACATCATCAGACAAAACCTCGAAAGTTGATTCATAGTAGCCTCTTTTTACTTTTCTGATGTTAATGAAAACAACATTCATATCGTATTTTTTAGCCAACATTTCTGCACCAGTTTGCATGGGAACTTCAATTCCCATAAATGTATTCCAGTGATGAGCACTTTGTAATTTTGGTGATTGATCGCTTGCAAAACCATAAATTCCCAATTTTTTATTGTTGAAATTTTCTTCGATTATTGTTTTAGTTTCTTTGGTAGTAATTAGCGTAGCCTTAAAACGAGAGCGAATATCACGAACTAATTTATCAAAATACTTGTTGTTTATTTTTTTATAAATCGCAAAACCTTCGTGATTAATTTGATGATTTAAAGAAATACACCATTCATAACTTGCAAAATGCGAAATCATTATAGCAATACTTTTTCCTTTTTTTTCTAAATCTAAGTATACATCTAAATTTGTGTATGAAAATCGTTTGTCAATTTCATCTCTTGTAATTGACATTGTTTTAATCATTTCTAAAAACATATCACACAGGTGTCGAAATGATTTTTTTTCAACAATTCGCCGTTCATCGTGAGATAAATGAGTTAATGTCAAAGCAATATTTTTCCTAATAGTTCTTTTTCTGTATCCAATAACATAATAAACTATGAAAAATATACAATCAGAAAAAATGTACAACAATCGAAACGGTAATTTTGAAATTAACCAAAGTATCGGATAAGTAAAAATGTAAACTAAAAATTGCATTACTAATTTTTTGAGCAAATATAAATTAAAAAATGTAAATCAATCAAATCTTCGAAAATCTGAACTTGTTTTTAATCAAAAATTAACTAATTTTACAATTGAATTTTAAATAAAATTATTTTGTTTGACCTTAATAGAATTTTAATTGCCATTATAATTGCCAATGGATTGTTTAGTTACAGAGGTTTTAGTGATATAGATTTTTTTAATAAATATAAGTTTAGTATTGGTGCAATTCGAACTGGTGAACATATTAGAATGTTAACATCAGGTTTTTTGCATGCAGATATTGGGCATTTATTTTTTAATATGTTCACACTTTCAATGTTTGCACCTGTCGTAATTAATCATTTTGGAGAAGTTTCATTTGTGTTGGTTTATCTTGCCAGTTTAATTTTCGGTAATTTATTGACTTTTGTTTTGCATAAAAACGATTTGAATTACACAGCAATTGGTGCTTCTGGGGCTGTAATGGGTATATTGTATTCAGCAATTTTAATTAATCCTGGAATGGAATTAGGTTTGTATTATGTAATTCCTGTACCAGCATATGTTTTTGGAATTGGGTATCTTTTGTACTCCATATATGGAATGAAAGCAAAGATGGATAACACGGGTCACACGGCTCATTTTGGTGGAGCAATTGGCGGTTTTGCAATTACTTTAGTTAAAGAGCCATCCATGTTGACAGATAATATTTTGATGGTTGTACTGCTTACCATTCCAATAATTATTTTGTTTGTAATGGTCAAACTCAAGAAAATATAATTGGCATAAGTTTTGAAACGTAATTTAAAATTCTAAATACACTAAAATGAAAAAATCTGTATTATTTTTAATCCTATTATTAGCAAACATGACACAAGCTCAGGAACAAAAGCCATTACCATTGATTAATGTATCTGGTGAAGGAAAAATAAAAGTCACTCCAGATCAATCTTGTATCAGTATTTCACAAGAAACCAAAGGTTCAAATGCCGTCATGGTTAAAAAAGACAATGATGCAAAAATTGATGCAGTTTTAAAATTTATAAAGAAAATGAAAATTGCACCCGAAGATTTTCAAACTACACGAGTTTCTTTGACACCAAATTTTGATTATGAAACTAAAAAGCAAGAATTTATTGCTACACAATCTATTTCTATATTGCTGAAAGATTTAAAAAATTATGATGCATTGATGAATGGACTTTTAGAAGCAGGAATCAACAAAATCGATAATGTCGAATTCAAATCAACTAAAATTTTACAAGTTCAATCAGAAGCAAGAAAATTGGCCATCAAAGATGCTAAAATGAAAGCAGAAGATTATGTCTCGGTTTTGGGACAGAAAGTAGGCAAAGCCTTTACAATTTCGGATAATTCACAAAATTCTGGACCACATCCTGTGATGTATGCTATGAAATCAACGGCTTTTAATGATGGTGCTGAAATGCAAAACGAAACTTTAGCCGCTGGTCAAATTGAAGTTGTTGTGAATGTAAATGTGAGTTTTATTCTAGAGTAACAATCAATTGATTCAAATAAAAAAGTCTCAATTTCTTGAGACTTTTTGTGGGGAGAGCAGGATTCGAACCTGCGAAGTTTACACAGCAGATTTACAGTCTGCCCTCGTTGGCCGCTTGAGTATCTCCCCAATTATAACAAAACTGCTTTTGTTTAGCCGAGTGCAAATATAGCAACAGTTTTGATTCTTTCAAATATTTTAGTATTTAATTTTGAAGAAAATTTAATTTTGAAAATTAAGTCGAACTATTTTCAAATTTGATTTAAAAATGTTTATTGTGACTAATAACAAAAGCAAAACCTATTCAACTAATAGTTTACTTGAATATTTTGTTTTATCAAAAATAACATTTACAATATAGGTTCCTGTTTTTAAATCATTCGTGTCAATTTTACTAAATTCATTATCAAGTAAAATTTCTTTGATTTTTTGACCTAGAAAATCTAAAATTTCAATTTTTATATTTTTTGCATCTACATTTCTTGGTAATTTCATGTAAAAATAATCTTTAGTAGGATTCGGAAACAAAATAAATTTATTTTCGTTAATTGTTTTTAAACCCAATGAATTTACAAATTCATAACAACCAATATCTATCGTGTTGTTTGTTAGTCGAATTATTCCATCTTTATCTTTAATTGGTGCATTAGTCAAAGATCCTACACCAATTGCTGCGCTATTTTGTTGTAAATGAAAATCAGCATTAGCAAAATTAACTGATGAATTTATGAATCCAGCCAATCCAGTAATTGTATTGGTTCCTGAAGGATTCGCAATTGATGCATTTGCAGTAAATAAATTATTGAATGCCAAAATATTGCTGGTTGTATTATCGTCTTTTTTTATTGGTGGCACAGCAACATCTGGCGAAGCAATATTATTTACAAACGTAATATTCGAAGCATCGAAAGCAGTAAATTCTCCATCTTTTACGGCTGCCGATTGGCAGTTTTTGTAGCAAGTATTGTTAACAACTAAAACATTATCACTTTCATAACAATGAATGCCACGACCACCATTGTCAAAAACTAAATTATTGGCAACATAAGTTTTGCCTAAATAAACACCTAAAGTTGAATTATTCTGCGTATTTCTGCAATCATCAATAATAATTCCGTTTCCGTCGGTAATTGAACCAACAACAAAAAACGGAATAAAATTCTCGTTTCGAAAACAAGTATTTCCTGTAATAAAATTTTTAAATGCTGTAGTATTCGAATCTGAATTCCAGTTTTGATACATCGAAATACCGCTATTTCCATAAGGTGCATACCAACCGCATTCTGACACAATATTGTTTTCAATAGTTATGTAATCAGCATTATAGGTATAAATTCCACCGCCACCGCATTTCGATATTTTGCAATTTCGAACAATTATATGATGTGGTCTATTGGTTTCATTGTTGAATTCAGTATTAATCGCAATTCCATTTCCTGATGTTGATGGATTTCCTGTAATTAATTGTTGAGATTGAGCATAAGCAAGTGTAATATTATCGTTATTTCCAATAATCGTGAATCCGTCAATCGTAATATAATCGCAACCGTTAATGCCAAATGCACCCCAATTGGTGGCATTCATTTGCAAAATCGGATTTTCATTTGGATAATTTTTAAATGTTATTGGGTTGTTTGCAGTTCCAGAAATTGTTAAAAAAGCAATCAAACTTTCTGGAGACGATTTAGAATAGGTTCCTGCTCTTACAAAAACGGTATCGCCTGGCAAAACTGCATAGGTCGCTCGTTCTATGGTTAGAAATGGTGTTGCAATTGATAATCCGTTAGCATCATCGTTTCCTGCTGGACTTACATAATAGTTAACAGCAAATAATAATTGATTGGAACAAATAAGCAAAATAAATAGTAATTTTTTCATAATAGATTTTTTTGATTGATTAGTATTTATTCCAAAATTAATTTAGAAGTATATTTTTTATTGTCAAGTTCAATTTCAGCAATATAAATTCCTTTTGTCAAATCATTTGTTTCAAAATTATCTGATTTATTTTTCAAGATTTTACTTTTTATGGCTCGTCCCTGTAAATCAAAAATAGTTAGTTTTATGTTTTCGAAACTTTCATTATTTGGAATTGAAACTAAGAAATAATCTTTGGCAGGATTTGGATAAATGGTCAGTTTATTAGAACTTACTTCAAGTTTATTAGTACCTAAAGTTTGTATAACATCGCCATACCAAGCACCACGACAACCCGTTGAAGCATAAATTCTGTCAAGAACTTTCATATCACCTTCGATATTGCCAATTAATCCTTCTGGAATATTTGTAGTTCCCAAATCGGTGAAAGTCAAGCCTAAATCATACGACACAAAAATACTTTCTATGCTTCCAATTTTTCCATAAACAATTAAAGATGCGACATTTGTTCCGGGTTTTTTCATTCCGAAACCAAACGCATAAACTTCTTGAATTGAAGTTAAAGCATTGAATGTTGCGCCACCATCAGTCGAATGAAAAAGTTTTCTTTCTTCTGGATTTGTGCTGTTTTGCAAAATATAATTATTGAAAGGTGCAAACCAAATATCGTTTTCTAAAAACGGATTGGCTTTTAACTGACCACTTCCAGAAGTTGGCAAAACGCCTGAACTCATTACTTGCCAATCTTGTCCGCCATTGGTAGTGCGCCACAATTTTGGAATAAAAGTTTGACCTTCCATAGCATAATAATAAAATTTTGTGCCATTTACTTTATCGCTCTCTAAACATTTCCCAATTGAAAATGTGGAATTAAAAGTGAACGGAAAATTTCCGTTTGGAAAATTTATATTGTTGCAAGAAGTCCAAGAATTTCCTCCATTGGTGGTATATCTCGGCTGATTTTTTATTGGTGTAGAACAATTTGGCAAATTGCTTTCAAAATTTGGAACCCAAATCATATTGTTAATATTCGTAGCCGAAACTGCAATATTTCCACCAAAAGGCGCATTGGAACAATTTTGCGGTTGCGTATTGATGTTTTGCCAAGTCAATCCGCCATCATTGGTTTTCAGTACTCTATTTTCGGTCAACGGAATGTCATAATTTTGACCAACAAGTGCCATTGTATTCGGATTTTGAAAACTATATTCTAAACTAATTGTTGCACCTAAACCAATTGTTGGGTCAACTTTAGATAAATTGGCATTGTCTAAATTTTGATATTTCAAGGCAAAAACATCCATAGCGCCTGTAAATAACGGAGTTGTATTTGGTAATGGTGGCGAAATCATTGAATTTACACACAAAATTTCTAAATCTTTCATAATATTATTCGAAGTAATATTTACTGTACTTGCAGTGATATCATCCATTTTTATAACGCCATTTCCAGATGTCATCCAAATCTTTTTGTTATCAATAGCATCAAATGCAATATTACCAACCCAATCATAACCTTCTGTAGTTATCCAACTTATTGGTGTCGAAAACTGCGATTGTTTGTAATTAGAACTACAACTTTGATAACCCGAAATGGGTTCGGTAGTCAAGATTTTCCAATTTGGGGAAGTTGCGTCAAAATTTTCAGTGTAAAATATTTTTCTAGGCATTGTTCCTCGAGTAGCCACATAAATTGTGTTCGGAAAACCTGGACGAATTGCAATTGCATTGTACAGATATTTACTGTAAAATGGACAACCAAAATTATTAGATAATCCAGGCGTTTTGTTAGTGTAAGTTCCAGTGCAATTAGTTGCATTCGGAATAAACTCCCAAACTTCGCCATTAAAAGCGTTATTATCGGCAATTAAAGCTACAATTAAACGATTATTTTCGAAGGTGGCACGAACAGGATTATATAAATTAATATCGAATCCATTGTCTAAAAAGCACCAAGTTGCTCCACCATCATTACTTCTGTAAATGCCTTGGTCGATTAAACCAACATAAATATTTTTAGAAACGGTTTGCGAATTTACTGATATTGTTGACGAGGAATCGAAAACCACAAAACTAATGCCGCCTTTTTCGGGTAAACCGCCAGTGCCACCAGTTTGCGTAAACGAAATTACTTTGTTCCAATTGGTCGCTGCATTTGTGGTTTTAAACAAACCATCGAATCTTGTTCCGCAGTACACCACATTGCTATTGTTGGGGTCAATTGCCAATTTCTCGCCTGAACAACGCCAAGCACCATTACCATAAACTTTCCGAGTTTCGTCCCAATCTTGGTTGATGGTCCAAGTTTGTCCGTTATTTATAGATTTTAAAAGATAGGATTTATAACCATAATTTCCCGAAAGTGCATAAATAACTTGATTGTTTCCTGATGTTGTTTTATCAATTGCAAAACTTTCTACGCTGGAAATATCTCGTTGATTGATAGTGATTAGATTATCAAAAAGGCTTATCCATTTTTGATTTTGGTCATCAAATCTAAAAATTCCGCCAACATCGGTTCGAATGTATTTAGCATTATTTATTGGGTTTATGATTAATCCATCTACATAACCCATTCCAAGAGTTGAAACGTTTTTCCAATTGACTTGCGCATTTAAGTTTTGCAACAAGCATAAAATACTAATAAAAATGATAATTTTTTTCATAATACTTCCTATTTTTTAATTGTTTGTAAATCAATTTTATAAAATGGGGATTTTATGAAATAATATAACGTTATGATTGATAAGTTATTATACAAATATATAAATTTATTTTGCTTCCTAAAAGATTAAATAGAACATTTTCATTTAGAAAACTTAATACTGATAATAAGTAGTTTGAATATTGAATTGGTAATTGTAAATTTGCCAATCAAAAAAATAAATAATGATAACCATTTCTAAAGATGTTTCTTTGGCAACCCAATTGCTAAATGATGATAAAGTTATTGGCTTTCCCACCGAAACGGTTTATGGATTGGCAGGAAATATTTATAGTGAAAAAGCAATAAATGCCATTTTTGATACCAAAAAAAGACCAAGATTCAACCCATTGATTGTTCATATTGCAAAAATTGAGGATTTAGAAAAAATCGCGAAAAATATTCCTGAAAACGCACTAAAACTTGCCCAACATTTCTGGCCAGGCTCATTGACATTATTATTGAATAAAAAAGATATTGTTCCCAATTATATAACCGCAGGAAAAGATAAAGTTGCAGTTCGAATTCCTAATCACAAATTAGCATTAGAAATTTTGAATGCTATTAATTTTCCATTAGCAGCACCAAGTGCTAATCCATTCGGTTCAATTAGTCCAACTACTGCACAACACGTAGCCGATTTTTTTCCAAATGAAATTGAAGCCGTTTTTGATGGTGGCGATTGCGAAAACGGAATAGAATCTACAATAATCGGTTTTGATAATGAAAAAGTAATTGTGTACCGATTAGGTGCTATTGCTTTGGAAGATATCGAATCAGTAGTAGGAAAAACTGAAAAGTTTACCAAAGATGATGTTGCTCCTGTTGCACCCGGAATGCTAAAAAAACATTATGCTCCTAAAACAAATTTCATTTTGACTAGTGATGTTGCGACCGAAATTTTAAAATTTAAAAATTCAAAAATTGGAATTTTAAGTTTTTATAATTCTTATGATTCAAATGATATAAAATCTATTGAAATCTTATCACCAACAAGAAATTTTAAAGAAGCCTCTAAAAAGTTATATGCAGCAATGCACCGACTTGACAAACAAAATCTTGACGTCATAATAGCAGAAGTTTTCCCAGATTATGATCTAGGAAAATCCATAAATGACAGATTAGATCGTGCTGCCGAAAATTAGCATAAAAAAACCCGATTTAGAATTTTTAAATCGGGTTTTGTATGCTAAATTTTTATACAAATAAGCCTTCGATACTCAAATATCTTTCGCCGGTATCATAACAAAAAGTCAATATTTTAGAATCTGCTGGAATTTCCTTTAACTTTTTTGCAACTGCTGCAATCGATGCACCAGACGAAATTCCGATTAAAATCCCTTCTTCTTTGGCAGTTCTTTGTGTAAATTCAAATGCTTCATCTTTAGAAACTTGAATCACGCCATCTAACAAATCAGTATGCAAGTTTGCAGGAATAAACCCAGCACCGATGCCTTGGAGTGGGTGAGGAGCAGGGCTTCCACCACTAATTACTGGCGATGCTTCTGGCTCAACAGCAAAAACTTTTAAATTCGGAAAATGTTGCTTCAAGATTTCTGCGCAACCCGTGATGTGTCCGCCAGTTCCCACTCCAGTTATCATATAATCTAATCCGTCAGGAAAAGCATCTATAATTTCTTGAGCCGTAGTTTTTTTATGAATTTCGATATTTGCAGGATTTTCAAATTGCAATGGAGACCAAGCATTTTCAATTTCGGCAGTCATTTCTTTTGCTTTTTCAATAGCGCCTTTCATTCCTTTTTCACGTGGTGTCAATTCGAAAGTTGCACCATAAATACTCATTAATCTGCGTCTTTCGACCGACATTGATTCTGGCATTACTAATATTAATTTGTACCCTTTTACAGCAGCAACCATTGCTAAACCAATTCCAGTATTTCCAGAAGTTGCTTCAATAATTACTGAATTTGGTTTCAATTTTCCAGATTTTTCAGCATCTTCAATCATTGCCAAAGCAATCCTATCCTTGATGCTAGAACCTGGGTTGGATCGTTCTAGTTTTATATAAACGTTAGAATCAGCACCAAACAATTTATTTATTTTCACGTGTGGCGTGTTGCCAATAGTTTCGAGAATGTTGTTGAATTTATTCATAATTTTAAATTGAGAAAAAGTTATTATCTTGATTTTCTATTTGATTAATAATATTGTTTTTGTTGGCTTGCATCACCATCGAAAACGGATTCACACTTTTGGTTATAAAAGTATTTCCGCCAATAACGCTGTTGTTACCTATAATTGTACTGCCACCAAGAATGGTTGCATTGGCATAAATAACAACATTATCTTCCACAGTTGGATGTCGTTTTTTTTCTTCCATAGACTTATCGACTTGCAAGGCACCGAGCGTTACTCCTTGATATATGGAAACATTTTTACCAATAATACAGGTTTCGCCAATAACAATTCCTGTTCCGTGATCAATGACAAATGGCACTCCAATTTCAGCATTTGGGTGTATGTCGATTCCTGTTTTCGAATGTGCATATTCAGATATTATTCTTGGTAACATTTTGATTTCTAAATTCGAAATCACATTCGAAATTCTATAAAAAGCGATTGCCAAAAATCCCGGATATGAATTTATAATTTCTGAAATGCAATCGGCAGCCGGATCGGTGTCTAAAATAGCTTGTGCATCTTTTTGTAATGAATCATATATGTTTGGAATTTCAGTATATAAAACATCTACAATTTCAGAATTTTTTTGTTGGGATTGATTGCTACAAATCTTAGAAATTAATATTTCAAAGTCAATTTGATTTAGATTCCAGAGTTTTTTAATTTCATCAATTTCTAATTTATTTACAGGAAATAAAATAAAAAATAAATCGTCTATCCATTTAAAAATTGTTTTAGAATCTATATCTCTAACCCAATTTTCAGTTTGATGAGTACTTAATTTTTTAAGAAATTGGGAGTTGTTTTTTATCATATTAATTAATATATGTATATACAAATTTAGGATAAGTTTTTTTGATTCAAATATTTTAGGACTATAAATAAATGTTAAAAATTATTCCTTGACAAATAATTTATCCATTGTTATTTCGGATTGTATATTTTCTAAATAATATTCATTTTTTATTGCAGGATAAGTGGTAATCATGGTGTTGAAAGTTGCTTTTTTTGTTTGAGTTGCTTGTCTAAAAACACTATTTTTTAATCTAATTTGTGCAGCATAGTTTTTGGTAATAGCAAAATTTTCATTTGTAAATTTGGCTTCACACAAATTAATAATCTTGTCTGCTCTATCAATAATCATATCAATTTGTGTACCCGGCAATACATTGTTTCCTATGAATTTATAGGAACTAGTATTAGAATGGATTCCCGAAATTCCTAAGGCATTTTTAATTTGATTGATGTGTAACATACAAATATTTTCAAATGCATAGCCACTCCAAGCCTTGTAAGTTTGCATATTTGTTAACTGTTCCCAATTTGATTTTCCTTTGTTTCCTTTTATAAATTTTAAATAAAATAATGAATACAAATCGGTTAATTTATAAATGGCATCTTTCTTTTTATTGGCAAATGGCATGTAAACCGAAATAAAATCGCAATCAATCAATTCCTCTAAAGTTCTTGATAATGTGCCTTGGCTAATTTTTGTTTTTTCAGAAAGATTGGTTCGTGTAATTCCTTGTGGAAATGTTGCTAAAGTTTCTATAATTTGCAAGTGGCAATCAGCATTTCTAAACAATGAATGATACAATTGACCATATTCGGTTTGCAATAATCCTTGTGGCGAAAAACAAATTTCGTCAATGAGTTGCACAGCACTTTTGCCTTTTGTTAACTCTTTTAGATAAAACGGAATGCCACCCATTGCCATATAAATTTCTAAAACCTGATATTTTGTGAGCCTTAAACCATTCGATTTCAAAAACATTTCGGTTTCATATAAATTGAATGGCATCAATTTTATTCGATGCGTAACTCGATTGTACAAACCACCACGTGCGTTTATAAGATTCTTTTTTATCCACGACGATGCTGATCCGCAGGCAATTAGTAAAACATTATCTAAATCGGCGATATATTGGTTCCAAAAAAATTCAAATGCCTGAATGAATTGTGATTTCGGAGTATCTATCCATGGCATTTCATCTATAAAAACTACTTGTTTTCCTTTTCTTTTAGACAAACTAATAATGTATTTTGCTAAATATTTGAATGCTTCGTGCCAAGATTTCGGAGGAATTTTTTCTAGCTTTCCTTTTGTTCGTTTGGTATATTCATCAAAAAAGTTAATGAGTTGTTGTTCGTTTTCTCCATCTTTAGTTCCGGAAAAATCAAAAATAATATTTGGTTTTAAATATTGTCTTATCAAAAAAGTTTTTCCGACTCTTCGTCTTCCATAAACCGCAAGAAAACTAGCTTGATTAGACGATAATATTCTATCAATGATTTCGATTTCTTTATCTCTACCGAATAATTTTTGCATTTTTTTTATTTTATACTTGGATAAATCTATACAAATATACTACATTTCTCCAATTATAAAAATTTATTTTTAATTTTTTATAAACTTTAATTTTATTATTACAAAGCTTTATTTTAAAAAGACTTATAAAAAAATATTGGATAAATGTAGTATATTTGTATAGATTTCTCCAAGTATAGACTATTTTTTTAATAAAAAAAAACTTCGATATTATCGAAGTTTCAAAAAATATTTTTAGAAGTTTTATTTCATTTCCAGTTTTACACTAACACGAGTTTCATCATAAAATAAATTTAAAGCTGCTGGTTTTGTTCCAGCTGGTAATTTGAAAATACAATCTTCTGTTGTTGTTTTTGTTGATTCGGCATCTGCAGATACAGAAATATAATCATCATGTGAAATTTTAGTTCCATTATCTAACTCAAGTCTAAACTGTGCTGGATCTATTTGAATTGAACTTCCTCCGATAGGATTTTTATTGGTTAATTCTAATTGATAAGAAAGTTGAACTCCTAAAGATTTTCCTTCTGGATCTGACAAATCGATTGCTTTTAAGTTTAAAATTTTCAAACTTGCTTCTTTGTTTTTTCCTAGTAAAATAGTTTCAGGCGTTCCTGGTGCAACATTTACAGTATACGATTTCGGTTCTGATGCAGTTGCAACAGTTGTTTCAGTTTGAGGAGTTTCTGGACTAACTGAACTTTCAGTTGGAGAATTTGTAGTTTCATCAGTTTTTCCTTTACAAGAATTCAAAGTCAAAATTCCTGATAATAAAGCAATTGCAATAAAAGATTGTTTCATAGTAAATTTGTTTTTGTTTAAAAAGTAAAATTAGTAATAATTGTATTAATCTAATTAATTTTAATCAAAAAATTAATTTTAGATTTCTGAAATCGGTTTTAATTTATGTTAAAAGACTTTTGTTTTCTTGATATATGAATAAAATCATAACTTTTTTTCAAGTACAATAAATTCTAATGAATCACCCGAAATGATATCATCAGTAAGATTTGCAGGAAATGGTTCTCTTTCGCCAGAGTCAAAATAACCATGACGATTATACCAACTAATAAGTTCTATTCTTTCAGAAATTACAGTCATTATAATTTTTGGTAAACCTTTTTCCTTAGCATAATCGTTGGCAAAATGCAATATTTTCTTTCCGATTCCGCTATTTTGTATTTCAGGATTAACGCAAAGCATACCTAAATATAACTTATTTTCTTTTTCAACTAAAAGTACACAACCTAAAATTTGATTGTTTTCCTCAAATTTAAAAATTGAAGATTTTGAATCTTGAATGATTTCGGTTAATTCTTTTTTATCGATTCTAATTCCGTCAAGTAAATTGGCTTCGGTTGTCCAACCTTTTTTCGATGAATCTCCTCTATATGCAGAGTTTACTAAAATTTCTAGTTCCGAAATATCATGTAATGTTGCTTTTGTAATCATTTTCTTATTATATTTTTTTATTTCTTCTTACTTTTTTTATAATTTTTAAACTTACAACCCAAAACCCAAAAATCAACATCTATCTTTTCCCCAATTCAACGATCTCTAAATCTTTAATTTTATCACCATCAATTACAAAACGCAGCATAGTTCTTACTTGATGGAATCCACTAATTCCAGCGGCACCAGGATTCATGTGTAGAAAATTATTTTTCTTGTCAAAAATCACTTTCAAAATATGAGAATGTCCACAAATAAATAGTTTTGGTGGATTCAGACTCAATTCTTCACGAATATTTGGATTATATTTTTCTGGATAACCACCAATATGGGTAATCCAAACATCAACATTTTCGCACATAAAACGATTATGTAAAGGAAATTCCATTCTCGCTACATCATCATCAATATTACCAAAAACACCACGCAATGGTTTTATTTTTTTTATTTGATCTGTAACCAATAAATTACCAATATCGCCAGCATGCCAAACTTCATCAGCAAGATTTATGTATTTTAGAATGGTAGCATCAATATGGCTGTGTGTATCGGAAAGTAATAATATTTTTGTCATAAAATTTAAAGAAAACAAGTCACAAAGTTACAAAGTATAATTATAATTTTAAATCTATATATTTCTATAAAATTTTAAATTTTTACGTTCTAAAAACTTTGTAACTTTGCATCACGAAACTTCAAAATTCAGAATGCGTTACTTCATAAAATTTTCTTACAACGGCACAAATTATCACGGTTGGCAATCGCAACCAAATGCAATTTCTGTGCAAGAAGTTTTGAATAAAGCATTGTCAACAATTTTGAATTCAAATATCGATTGTATGGGCGCAGGTAGAACAGATTCTGGAGTTCACGCTCGAGAAATGTTCGCACATTTTGATTTTGAAAATGAAATTAATACCGAAAATAGCATTCACAAACTCAATTCTTTTTTACCAAAAGACATTGTGGTTTATGACATTCAGAAAGTTCATGACGATGCTCATGCACGATTCGATGCCAAAAAACGAACTTACGAATACCACATTAATACATTTAAAGACGCATTCTCGAATGACCAAAGTTGGTACTATCATCAAAAATTAGATGTAGATTTAATGAACCAAGCATCTAAATTATTATTTAATCACACCAATTTTCAAGCATTTTCTAAAGTAAATACCGAAGTAAATACTTTCGATTGTAAAATCTATGAAGCCTTTTGGGCACAAAAAAACAACAAAATTATTTTTACAATTTCAGCAGATAGATTTCTTCGAAATATGGTGCGAGCCATAGTTGGAACAATAATTTATGTAGGATTACACAAAATTACTTTAGAAGATTTTAACCAAATCATCATCAGTAAAAACAGAAATAATGCAGGTTTTTCAGTTCCAGCAAAAGGATTATTTCTAACAAAAATTGAATACGAATACTTAAAATAGATTGCAGAATTCAGATTTCTGGTTTCACAAAATCCTAAATCTCAACTCCTAAATCCTAAATTATAATATGAAAGCAAAAGCATTCGACACCCGATTATTCAAACGAATTCTCGAATATACAAAACCCTACAAAACAAGATTTTATGGCGTAATTGCATTTGCAATATTCCTGTCTATTTTTTCGGCACTTCGTCCCTATTTACTCAAGCAAACCGTCGATAATTATATCAAACTACATGACAAACAAGGGCTTTTGCTATATGTAGTTTTTATGGGAATCGTACTTTTACTTGAAGTATTTTCGAATTTTTTCTTCGTTTATTGGGCAAATTGGTTGGGTCAAGACATTATCAAAGACATTCGAAACAAACTTTTCAAACACATGTTAAGTTTTAAAATGAAATATTACGACAATGCACCTGTTGGTCAATTGGTTACAAGGTCAGTTTCAGATATTGAAAGCATAGCAAAAATCTTTTCTCAAGGACTTTTCATGATTGGTAGCGATTTATTAAAAATGCTAGTAATAATGAGTTTTATGTTCTACATGAACTGGAAATTGACTTGGATAGTAATCCTCGCCATGCCAATCATACTTTTTATAACCCGAATTTTTCAGAAAAAAATGCAAATTGCATTCGAAGAAGTTCGCAATCAAATAGCCAATCTCAACACATTTGTGCAAGAACGAGTAACAGGAATGAAAATCGTGCAACTTTTTAATCGTGAAGCAATTGAATTAGAAAAATTCAAAGAAATCAATCAAAAACACAACGTGGCTTGGATAAAAACCGTTTGGTACAACTCGATTTTCTTTCCAATTGCCGATACAATTTCGTCATTAACACTCGGTTTTGTAGTGCTTTACGGCGGATTTAACATACTTGGTGGCGGACTCACAACCTTCGGAGATTTATTTTCATACACCATGTTCATCGGAATGCTGTTCAATCCATTACGACAAATTGCCGACAAATTCAACGAAATGCAAATGGGAATGATAGCGGCCAATCGAGTATTCGAAATCATCGACATTCAAGACCAAATTCAAGACATTGGCAAAATCGAAGCACCAATTTTCAAAGGAAACATCAGTTTCGAAAAAGTACGTTTCAGTTACATCGAAAACGAAGAAGTTGTCAAAGGCATCGATTTAGACATCAATCCAGGCGAAACAATAGCCATTGTTGGAGCAACCGGAGCAGGAAAATCAACCATTATCAATCTGCTAAATCGTTTTTACGAAATAGATTCAGGAACAATTTCAATCGATAAAATCAACATCAAAGATTATACATTATCGTCATTGCGAGTCCAAATTGCAGTAGTTTTGCAAGACGTTTTCCTTTTTGCCGATACAATTCTCAACAACATAACACTCAACAATCCAGCCATTTCTAGAGAACAAGTTATCAATGCAGCCAAAAAAATCGGCGTTCACGACTTCATCATGAGTTTGCCCGAAGGTTTTGACTACAATGTCAAAGAGCGAGGAGTCATGTTATCGTCGGGTCAACGACAATTAATAGCGTTTTTGCGCGCCTATGTCAGTAATCCAAGCATTCTCATACTCGACGAAGCAACCTCGTCAATTGATACATATTCAGAAGAGTTAATTCAAAATGCAACCGAAACAATCACCAAAAACCGAACATCAATTGTTATCGCTCATCGATTGGCAACCATTGTCAATGCTGATAAAATTGTAGTAATGGACAAAGGATTAATAGTCGAACAAGGTTCACATTCCCAACTATTAAATCTCGAAAATGGTTATTACAAAAACCTATATTATTCCCAATTTTTAGTTGAGAGTTAGAAGCCAATCCAACTATACATTTCAAGTCCTCGCAAAAACAACTATTTTTCTAAGCTAAAAAACGAACTTTTTGCCACCCTCTCCTTTGGAGAGGGGCTGGGGGTGAGGCTGTCGTTGTTTTTTGTCAAGAAAAATTAGTCGTTTTTTGCTGTTGGCTTTTCATTGCTATTTGGGCTAAAAATCAAATTTCTAACAAGTTTTCATTATACTAACAGATTTTCATTATCCTAACAGGTTTTTTTAACCTGTTAGGTATATAAATTAAATCTATTAAAAAAACACCTAACAGTTTTTTTGAACCTATTAAATATAAAAATTAAATCTATTCAAAAAAATATCTTAACAGGTTTTCATTATCCTAACAGGTTTTTTTCAACCTGTTAGGTATAAAGTTAAAAAATATGCTAAAAAATACCTAACAGGTTTTCATTATCCTATAAGGTTTTTTCAACCTGTTAGGTATTAAGTTAAAAAATATACTAAAAAATACCTAACAGGTTTTTAAAACCTGTTAGGATATCAAAAAAAATCATTAATTTCGCTAACTGAAAATTTTATTAAAAATTCACATAAAATAAAACGAATTTTTACACATTGATTTTTTTACAAATAGAAAATAAAATACAAAAAAATGAAATACGATATTATTGTTTTAGGAAGTGGTCCTGGCGGATATGTTACTGCAATTCGTGCTTCGCAACTAGGTTTTAAAGTTGCAGTAATAGAAAAAGAAAGTTTAGGCGGAGTTTGTTTAAATTGGGGTTGCATTCCAACAAAAGCATTATTAAAATCAGCACAAGTTTTCGATTATTTAAAACATGCTTCCGATTATGGATTAACTGTAAAAGAATTCGACAAAGATTTTTCTGCTGTAGTAAATCGTTCCAGAAACGTGGCAGGCGACATGAGCAAAGGAGTTCAATTCTTAATGAAAAAAAATAAAATCGATGTAATTGACGGTTTCGGAAAATTAAAACCAGGAAAAAAACTAGACGTAACATCACAAGACGGAAAAGTAACCGAATATTCCGCAGACCATATCATCATAGCAACTGGAGCACGTTCAAGAGAATTGCCAAACTTGCCACAAGACGATGTAAAAGTTATTGGATATAGAAAAGCAATGACTTTGCCAACACAACCAAAATCTATGATTATCGTTGGTTCTGGTGCCATCGGAGTAGAATTTGCTCATTTTTATAATGCAATGGGAACCGATGTAACAATTGTAGAATTCATGCCAATGATAGTTCCAGTTGAAGACGAAGACATTTCGAAACAAATGGAACGTTCTATGAAAAAAGCAGGTGTCAAAATCATGACATCATCATCTGTAGAAAGAATCGATACATCAGGAAATGGAGTAAAAGCATTTGTAAAAACAGCAAAAGGTGAAATTGAATTAGAAGCCGACATATTATTATCAGCAGTTGGAATCAAAACCAACATCGAAAACATTGGACTTGAAGAAGTCGGCATTGCAACCGATAAAGATAAAATTCTAGTAAATGCTTACGCACAAACTAATATTCCAGGATATTATGCTATTGGCGATGTAACGCCAGGTCAAGCATTGGCACATGTGGCTTCTGCTGAAGGTATAAATTGTGTAGAAAAAATTGCAGGAATGCACGTTGACCCAATCGATTATGGCAATGTTCCGGGTTGTACCTATGCAACTCCTGAAATCGCATCTGTCGGAATGACCGAAAAACAAGCCCGTGAAAAAGGATATGAATTAAAAATTGGAAAATTCCCGTTTTCGGCATCTGGAAAAGCAAAAGCATCTGGAACACCAGACGGATTTGTAAAAGTTATTTTCGATGCTAAATATGGCGAATGGTTAGGTTGTCACATGATTGGTGCAGGCGTTACCGACATGATTGCAGAAGCAATTGTTGCCAGAAAACTTGAAACTACTGGTCACGAAATCTTGAAAACAATTCATCCACACCCAACAATGAGCGAAGCCGTTATGGAAGCCGTTGCTGATGCCTACGGCGAAGTAATTCATTTGTAATTTAACATTTTTAACATGAAAAAAATATTTTTTTTACATCCGATTTTATTGCTTTTTTTAGCTGTTTTCTTTTTCAATACTTCTGAAGTATTTTCTCAAGGACCACCACCTTGGGCTCCGGCTCATGGATATAGAGCAAAAACACGACATATTTACTTTCCTGACCAGAATTTTTATTATGATATTCAAAAGAGAAATTATATCTACCTAAAAAATAACAATTGGGAAGTTTCAGTTTCTTTACCGAGTATTTTTGTAGGTATAAATTTAGGAAATTCGGTCCAAGTTGAATTGGATTTTAATGGAGCAAATCCTTATGCTTATAACGAAATCCATATTATAAAATACAAGAAACAGAAAAAATATAAAGAAAAACATAAAAAAGAAAAAAAACATAAACATTAAGTTTTAATCCGTTTGGCAGTAGCAAAACGGATTTTTTATTTGGAAAAACTTTTAAATCAGTTTATTATTTTTTTCAAAAATAAATCTTAAAATTTTTGTAACTTTTATAAAAACCAATCGTATAACCAATGTAAATAATTTTATACCAATTAGAAAATGCCGAATGGTATTTGCATAAAAAACAAATTCAATATTTTTTGAATTTCCCAAAAACAACATGCAATTTTTCTGATTTAAAATAATTATTCACAAAAAATTCTAACAAATAAAAAAACAAAAAATGACAGACATTTTAGATTTCTGGTGGATTGGATTACTTATTTTCTCATTACTTTTTTACAAATTTGTTTTACGTGTATTTTTCGGAATGGTAATTGTTCCCGAAGATAAAATTGGTTTAGTAACTAAAAAATTCGTTCTTTTTGGCGCAGATAAATCATTGCCTGATAGCAGAATTATTGCCACAAAAGGTGAAGCAGGTTTTCAAGCACAAACATTGGCTCCAGGATTATATTGGGCCATGTGGATTTGGCAATACAGTGTCGATATGACGGCTTTTACTATCATACCAGAAGGAAAAATTGGTTTAATTCTCAGTAAAGACGGAAAAGAAATTCCAACAGGTCGCATTCTTGCCCGAAAAGTTCAATCGGATAATTTTCAAGATGCAACCGCATTTTTAGATAATGGTGGACAAAAAGGAAGACAAACCGCATTCATAACGACTGGTTCATACAGAATCAATACATTTTTATTCGAAATTGTAATGGCAGATCAAATCAAAATTTTCGAAAATATGATTGGAATCGTTACTGCTCTTGATGGCGAACCGATTACACAAGGTCAAATTGCTGGTACAAATGTCGAAGGTCACAATAATTTTCAAGATTTCGATATGTTTTTAGGAAAAGGTGGTAATAGAGGTTTGCAACCACAAGTTATGTTGGCGGGTTCGTATTACATCAATTCTTGGGCAATACAAATTGAGCAAAACGCAATGACCGATGTGCCAATTGGTTATGTTGGCGTTGTAATTTCTTATATCGGAGAAGATGGTTTGGACGTGACTGGCGAACATTTCAAACACGGAAATATTGTTACTAAAGGACAGCGAGGCGTTTGGATGGAACCACTTGGTCCAGGAAAATATGCCTTGAACAAATACACGACTAAACTCGAAGCCGTCCCAACGACAAACCTAGTATTGAACTGGGCTGATGCTAGAAGTGAATCGCACAATTTAGACCATAATTTATCAACAATTACCGTTCGTTCTAAAGATGGTTTCCCATTTAATCTAGACGTTTCACAAATTATTCACGTTCCTGCCAACGAAGCACCAAAAGTTATTGCTCGTTTTGGAAGTATGACTAATTTGGTTTCTCAAGTACTAGAACCAACAATTGGTAACTATTTCAGGAATTCTGCTCAAGAAAGCGATGTTATTTCATTCTTATCAACTAGAAAAGAACGTCAAGAATCGGCTAAAAATCATATAAAAGTGGTTCTAGACGAATACAATGTTAATGCAGTTGATACTTTAATTGGAGATATTGTTCCGCCAGAATCGTTAATGAAAACTTTGACCGACAGAAAAATTGCCGAAGAAGAGCAAAAAACCTATCAAACCCAGAAAATGGCACAAGAACAGCGCCAAGGAATGGAAAAAGAAACTGCTATTGCCGATATGCAAAAAGAAATCGTAAAAGCATCGCAAAGTGTCGAAATTGCGCAACGAACTGCCGATGCAACTGTTAAAAAAGCCGAAGGTGATGCCACAAGTTTAAAATTGAATGTTAACGCAGAAGCTGAAGCAACAAAAATGAGAGCAAATGCAGAAGCAGAAGCAACAAAAGCAAGAGCAGGAGCGCAAGCCGAAGCAACCAAATTAACTGCAAGTGCCGAAGCCGAAAGAATTTCGAAAACTGGTTTGGCAGAAGCAGAAAAAATCATAGCCATTGGTAAATCAACCGCAGAATCATACAAATTACAAGTTTCTGCAATGGGCGATGATAACTTTACGAAATATAAAATTACCGAAGAAATTGGTAAAGGAAATATCAAGGTTATTCCAGATGTTTTAATAACTGGCACAAATGGTTCCGAAGGTGGAATTAGTGGTTTACTAGGAATGAAACTCATGGAAATGATGGATACAAAATCTGATAATCAAAGTACTACAAAAAAGAAATAATTTTATAGTTTCAAATTTTAATCCGTTTTAAGAAATTAAAACGGATTTTTTTATAATGAAAATTGTAACTTTACTTTTATTTGTTCATATTATTTAGTAGTAAATTTTCAAATCAATATATTATGAAAAAGATTAAGTTAGTTTTGTTTTTTGTGATTTTAATTTTTAAATCTTTTGTTACTACGGCTCAGATAACTCAAAAAGAGAGAAAAATAATTTATCCAGAAGAAAAATTTGATATTGTTTCAACCAAAAAAGCATTAGAAAAAGTAACTTCAACTATAAAAGGAGTTTTATTTACTCGACAGAAAAACGGCTATGGAATCAAACTTGGTCCAAGAATTTATGGCGCTAAAATAATTGTGAATTTATTTCCTGTCACCCCTTATCTAAATTCTTGGTATCAATTACGAAAGAAAAAAGAAAATAAACGCACAAAAGTTGAAATGCTTGATCTAGCACTAAAAAATTGTATTGAAACTCAAACAGATGATGATGGAAATTTTATTTTCGAAAAACTAAAATCTGGTCGTTATTATTTACAATCTTTTGTTCATTCCGAATATGATTATCATCAAACAGTTGATACAGGTCAAAGGGATGTAAATTCTAAAGGAGACGAAACGATATATACTAAAGATGTATACTATACAAACGATCAAGACGAATGTATTGAAAAATTTGTTGATGTAAATAATGAAGGTGAAATTATAGAAATTAAATTGAAATGAGAAAGTATTCTAGACTTCAAAAATATCTTTCTCTTTCAATCCTGTACTTTTAAAAAACTTTATCGCCGCATATTTTGTGAGATTATCACTTTTTTTTGAAGCTAATATTTGAACATTTCTTTCAGTAACACCTAAAGCTAATGCTGTTTTCAAACGAAATGATTTATCATTCAAAATTTTTTCTCTTACCAATTCAGATATATTCATTGTTTATCGTATTTTTTTTCGTAATATTGTACAAAATTCAGAACAAATATACGTACTAAATTTCGTAAAAAAAAGTAAAATACGAATTATTTTTCACATATTAAAAACAATAAATACATCATGTTCAATATTAAGGAATTAAGATTAAAAAAAGGAGTAGGACAATCCGAAGTAGCAAAGTATGTTGGAGTTTCATTGAGAACAATTCAGCATTGGGAAAAAGGTTCTAAAAACATAACAATAGATAAACTTGACAAGATTAATTCATTTTTTGGATTGAATACTCATTACGATTCCTTTGAGAATTACCATCCAGAATCTTTAGTTGTGTCTGAACCAAATCCAGAATATATTTTAAACAAAGAAAACATAGATAAAATAATTTTATTGGAGCAGACCATAATCTTAAAAGATGAACAACTAAATTTCTATAAAGAGCAAATTCAATTTCTAAAACAAAAAAATAAAAAAGTATAAATTTTAATTCTTTTCTTATTTTAAAATCTAAATTAATTTTGTGTTAAAGAATTTTTAAAAATATATTCAAAATTAATCTTCCAATAAAAAGATATAATTCAATAATATTAAAATTAGTTGATTATATCTTTTTTATTTTTTTTCTTAAATAATTTACTAAGGAAAAACTATTTCACCTTGCCACTGCATAAAACCTCCAACTAGATTATGTGTTTTTTCGAACCCTAATTCATTCATAATTTGACAAGCTTGAGCACTTCTACTTCCTGCCTTGCAATAAACAAAAATTTCTTTGTTTTTGTCCAATTTATCTACTTCATATATAAAACCTTGTCCTTTAAAAAGGTCAATCATTATTGCATTTGGAATAATTCCATCCTCACACTCCTCAGGAGTTCTTACATCTAAAATAATTGCTTCGCTATTTTTTTGTAATTGTTCTTGCCAATTGTTTTGTGATAAATTCATTTTTTATTTTTTTCAAAAATAATCATTCTTGTCTTCTAATTCAACTTTAACAAAAATTTAATATACAGTTGTATATACAAATTAATTTTTATTATACATTTGTATAGACAAATATTTTAAATGTAATTATGAAAATCGAGGAATCAATTAAAAGTACTGTTCCAATTGATGTTTCTAAAAAAGTTATTCTTAATATTTTTTTTACAAGAAATCAAATTACAGATAATATTCTTGAAATACTAAAACCTTTTGATATTTCTGGAGAACAATACAACGTTTTGAGAATCTTGAGAGGTCAAAAAGGTGTGGCTGTGAACATGTGTGTTATACAAGAAAGAATGATCACAAAAAATAGTAATACGACACGGTTGATTGATAAATTACTTTTAAAAGAAATGGTCACACGTGAAATTTGTTCTCAGAACAGAAGAAAAATAGAAATTAATATAACTCAAAAAGGCTTAGACGCTTTAATTGACTTAGATCCCAAAATTATAGATCACGAGAAAAAGTTTACTCAAAATTTAGATATTGAAGAGTTAATTCAGCTCAATTTTTTATTAGAAAAATTAAAAACTACAAATAAATAAAAATAATGAATAATTTTATTGAAAACCAGAATTGGCGATATGCTACTAAAAAATTTGATGCATCAAAAAAAATTTTAGATCAAGATTTAGAAATTTTGAAAGAAGCCATTCGTTTAACATCTTCTTCATATGGATTACAACCATATCAAGTTTTGATTGTTGAAAATACTGAAATAAGAGCAAAATTACAACCAGCATCCTGGGGTCAAGCACAAATTGTTGATGCATCACATTTGATTGTTTTTGCAAACTACACTAAAATCGATAATGATGATATTGATGCTTTCTTCAAGAATATTTGCGAGACAAGAAACATGTCAATCGATCCATTGCAAGGCTATAAAGATTTTATGACAAAGGCAATCAATGGAAAATCAAATGAAGAAATAAATATATGGAATCAAAAGCAAACTTATTTAGCACTTGGAAATCTTTTGAATGCCGCAGCAGAATTAAAAATTGACGTAACTCCAATGGAAGGATTTGTTCCAGAACAATACAACGAGATTTTGGGCTTAGATAAACTAAATCTTAACGCTTCGCTTGTAGCCGCTATTGGATATCGAAGTGATGATGATCTAACACAACATTACAAAAAAGTAAGAAAATCGAATAATGATTTATTTATAACTATTTAAAATTAACAATTAAAACTAAAAAAAAATGAAAACAATTAAAAAAATTGCATTAGCACTATTAGTTACCGTTTCTGTTACTATTTCTGCTCAAACAAAAAAAGTCGACACAAAATCAAGTACAATTTCTTGGGTTGGAAAAAAGGTAACGGGTCAACATTCGGGAACGTTAGCAGTAAAAGATGGTGCCCTAGTTTTTAAAAAGACAAAACTTGCAGGTGGGACAATTAATGTTGATATGACATCAGTTTCGGTTACAGATTTGAAAGCAGGAGAAGGAAAAGAGGATTTAGAAGGACACCTAAAAGCTGACGACTTTTTTGGAACAACAAAATTTCAAACTGCAAAGATTATATTTAAAACAATTGCTACAAAAGCAGTAGGTGTTTACACCATAGTTGCAGACCTCACAATTAAAGGAATAACAAATCCAATAACATTTGATTTGACTACAACAGCAAATTCTGCTACAAGTTCTTTGAAAGTAGATAGAACAAAATATGGAATTAAATATGGATCTGGAACTTTTTTCCAAAATCTTGGTGATAAAACCATTTCTGATGAGTTTGAGTTGAATGTTGCATTAAAATTTTAAATCTAACCTATATATTGCCTAAAACTCGAGTTTATACTCGAGTTTTTTGTTTTAAAAAGGATGTTGATGCATTTAAAAATAACATTCTAAATGGGTTATTAACAATATGTTAATAACTATATAGTGCATTTAATCGATTTTATTTGCATTTAATCTATAAAAGTATGTATGTTTGTAATGTAATAATAAAACTACTACATTATGAAAAAAAATTTAATACTTTTAGTTTTGATCTTTATATGTAAAGATTTAGTTGCGCAGCAAAATAATGGAATACTTACGGATAAAAATTGGACAAATTTATGGACAAATTTTAAACCTAAAACAACTGAGTATGGAGAAGCAAATGAAATCCTATCAGGTAACATATCAGAAAACAAAACACTATCTAAAAAAAATACCTACTTACTTTCTGGTACTGTTTATGTGACAAATAATGCAACTTTAACCATTGAGCCTGGCACAGTAATTAGAGGTGATTCAGAAACAAATGGAATTCTTGTAATTACTAAAAACTCAAAAATAATTGCAGATGCATCCGAAACAGATCCTATTGTTTTTACTTCAAACAAGGGATTAAACGACAGAAATGCGGGTGATTGGGGCGGATTAATTATTCTTGGCGATGCTCCAATAAATAAACAAGGAGGAATTGCTTCTGTTGATTTTAATTTAAATCCTATTTATTCATCTTATGGTGGAGAAAATGTAACAAGCAACTCTGGCGTTTTGAATTTTGTTAGAATTGAGTTTGCAGGTAGAAAAAACGATAAAGGTCGTGAATTAAATGGTTTGTCTTTGGCAGGAGTTGGAAGTAAAACTATTTTTAACTTTATTCAAGTAAGTTATTCAAAAGACGATTCATTTGAATGCTACGGTGGAGTTGTAAATTTTAATAATTTAGTTTCTTATCGTTCAAACGATGATGATTTTGATTTTACTCAAGGAGTTCAATGTAACATTTCGAACAGTATAGCACTCAGAAATCCATACATATCTGATGCTTCAATTTCAAGATGTTTTGAAATTGATTCTTATGACAAAGCCGAAAATGCTGATTTTTCAAAAAAACAAACTTCAGTTACAGCAGAAAATATTACATTAGTTAATACAGAAGAAAATTTTGAAGGTTTAACAAGAGAAGCAATATTTGTCAAAGAAAATTGCAACTTTGAATTCAAAAACAGTTTAATACATGGATTTGCACCAGGAATTATTTTAGATAACAAAATAGCATCTGATCCAGAAAAAATTAGAAAAATAATTTTGAAAAATGTTTTATTTAATGGATGTTCTAAACAAGTTAAATTTGATAATACTGACAAATCAGACCAAATTGATGCTTTTATTTTAGAAAATATAAATGAAATAACAATATCAAATTTACCTCAATTAGATTTATTCAATGAGTGTAATTTAAAGAAAGCAGTTGATTTTAGAGTAAAAACAAATAAATATTTAGGTTCTCGTTAAAAATAGTTGCATAAATAAAATAAATGTTTAGTTTTGTACTTTAATTAATAAAATGAAAACAATATTAAACAATACTTGGTGGTGGAACAATTTACGTCAAACGTCGTGAAATAGTCTACTTATAGTATATTTAAAATAAAAATATCAAAAAAGGCTTGTCATTCACGACAAGCCTTTTTTTATTATACAGACAAGTTGGGACTTGTCTCTAACTCAAAAAAAATGAAAACATACAAACTAAATACCAATCACAAACAAATTCTAGCCGATACAATTACGCCAGTTAGTGTTTACTTAAAAATTCGTGATAAATTTCCGAATAGTCTTTTGCTGGAAAGTTCCGATTATCGTGGAAACGACAACAGTTTTTCGTACATATGTTGCAACCCAATTGCGAGCATCAAAATAGAAAACGAAATCGTAACACAAGTTTTTCCTGATGGAACCTCCACTAAATTTGAAATTACAAATTCTACAAATGTTCCAGAAATCATTCAAAGTTTTGCTTCCCAATTCGAGTCACAAAAAAACGATTTCAAGTTCATCAATAATGGATTGTTTGGTTACATATCCTACGATGCAGTTCGTTATTTCGAGAAAATAGAAATCTCTAAAAAAGAAAATAATCTTGAAATTCCAGAAGTGTTTTATGCCATCTACCAAAATATTATTGCCATAAATCATTTCAAAAACGAAGCTTTTATTTTTTGTCATTCGACTGCTGATGAAAATAACATTCAAGAAATTGAACAATTGTTGCAATCTCGAAACTTTACATCATACAATTATACAAACGAAGGAAAATCGACTTCAAACCTTTCAGATAATGAATTTAAAGCCAATGTAGCATTAGCCAAAAAACATTGCCAACGTGGCGATGTCTTTCAATTGGTTTTGTCTAGGCGATTTACTCAAAATTTCAAAGGCGACGAATTCAATGTCTATAGAGCTTTGCGAAGCATTAACCCTAGTCCATATTTATTCTTTTTCGATTACGGAAATTTTAAAATAATGGGTTCATCGCCCGAAGCACAAATTGTTGTAAAAAACCGAAAAGCCGAAATTCACCCAATTGCTGGAACTTTCAAACGAACAGGAAATGATGAACAAGATGCAATTTTAGCCAAGAAATTGCAAGATGATCCCAAAGAAAATTCAGAACATGTGATGCTTGTCGATTTGGCAAGGAACGATTTGAGTCGACATGGAAATAATGTTCAAGTCGAGAATTATTGCGAAGTTCAGTTTTTTTCTCATGTAATCCATTTGGTTTCAAAAGTAACAGGAAATTTGCATGAAAATGCAACCACAATGCAAGTTGTTGCCGATACTTTTCCAGCAGGAACATTATCAGGTGCACCAAAACATAAAGCCATGCAACTTATCGAAAAATACGAAAAAACAAATCGTGATTTCTACGGTGGTGCTATAGGTTTTATGGATTTTGAAGGCAATTTCAATCACGCCATCATGATTCGAACATTTTTGAGTAAAAATCATCAATTACATTATCAAGCTGGAGCCGGAATCGTAAACTCCTCAACCGAAGAAGACGAATTACAAGAAGTATTTAACAAACTAGGAGCATTAAATAAGGCATTGGAAATCGCTGAAAAAATTTAGAAAAGAAAATAGAGCCAAGATGAAAGACAAAACTCTAAACCTTTAATCTCTATGTTAAAAATAAAAAACATGAAAAAAATAGTAGTCATAGACAATTACGATAGTTTTACTTATAATCTCGTACATTATCTCGAAGATTTAGATTGTCAAGTTACGGTTTTTCGAAACGACGAATTCGATATTGACGAGTTGCAATCCTTCGATAAAATCTTACTTTCTCCAGGGCCAGGAATTCCTGATGAAGCAGGATTGTTGAAACAAGTGATACAAACCTATGCGCCAACCAAAAGTATTTTGGGCGTTTGTTTGGGGCAACAAGCCATTGGAGAAGTTTTCGGAGGAAGTCTTACCAATTTAGAAAAAGTATATCATGGTGTTGCTACCAATATAAAACTTACTAATCCAGATGCGATTCTTTTTAAAGATTTACCATCAGAATTTGAAGTGGGTCGTTATCATTCTTGGGTTGTTTCCAATGAAAATTTTCCAAACGATTTAATCATTACATCAATCGATGAAAACGGACAAATTATGTCTTTAAAACACAACAAATTCGATGTTCGAGGCGTTCAGTTTCACCCAGAAAGTGTTTTGACACCAAACGGTAAGAAAATTTTAGAAAATTGGATAGCCTCCCCAACCTCTCCAAAGGAGGGGCTTTAAAAGGAGTTAAAAAAAATAATACTATAAAAACCTATTTACCCCAATAGGCACTCCCCTCCTTCGGAGGGGTTGGGGGAGGCTTATGAAAAACATATTAAACCGACTATTCAACCACGAAACTTTATCAAAAGATGAAGCCAAAAACGTGTTAGTCAATATCTCAAACGGAAGTTATAATCACAGTCAAATAGCCAGTTTCTTAACTGTATATATGATGCGAAGTATTAGTGTCGAAGAACTTTCGGGTTTTAGAGAAGCCTTGTTGGATTTATGTATTAAAGTAGATTTATCGGCTTATAATACTATCGATTTGTGTGGAACGGGCGGCGACGGAAAAGATACTTTCAATATTTCGACTTTATCAGCATTTGTAACGGCTGGTGCAGGCATAAAAGTAGCCAAACATGGTAACTACGGAGTTTCATCAATTTCAGGATCGAGTAATGTAATGGAAAACTTAGGAGTGAAATTCAGTAATGATGCCAGTTTTCTCGAAAAATGCATTGACCAAGCAGGAATTTGCATTTTACACGCACCTTTATTTCATCCAGCAATGAAAAATGTCGCGCCAATTAGAAAAGATTTAGGTGTAAAAACTTTTTTTAATATGTTGGGACCAATGGTCAATCCGAGTTTTCCGAAAAATCAATTGGTTGGTGTTTTTAGTTTAGAATTGGCAAGAATGTATGCCTATTTGTATCAAAATACCGATACCAATTTCAATATTTTGCACAGTTTAGATGGCTATGATGAAATCTCGTTAACTGGAAATACAAAATCAATTTCAAAAACCAAAGAAACCATGTTTTCTGCAGAAGATTTTGGGTTACAAAAACTCAATCAAATAGACATTCAAGGTGGAAAAACTATCGATGAATCTGCTAAAATGTTCATCAATATATTATCAGGAAAAGGAACCGAGGCACAAAATAATGTTGTTTGTGCCAATGCAGGAATGGCGATTGCAACCGTAAATAATTGGAACATCAAACAAGGATTTGAACTTGCAAAAGAAAGTTTATTGTCAGGAAAAGGATTAATTACTTTAAACAAACTGAAAGGAATAAAAGCCCCCTAACCCCCGAAGGGGGAACTCCTATTTTATAAATAAAATTTGAATTAATAATTTTGAACCCACACGTCCAACAGTTCCCCCTTCGGGGGTTAGGGGGCTTATTTATGAACATATTAGACAAAATAATAATCGATAAACGACGAGAAGTCATTCTCAAAAAATCAATAATTCCAATTTCGCAATTAGAAAATTCGGTTTTGTTTGATAGAAAAACAATATCGTTATCAAGTAATTTACGAAATAGCAATACTGGAATAATTGCAGAACACAAACGCCGTTCGCCATCAAAACCAAACATCAACAACTCTTTTACAGTCGAAGAAGTCGTAAAAGGTTATGAAAATGCAGGAGTTTGTGGAATCTCTGTACTTACTGATATGAAATATTTTGGAGGTTCATTAGACGATTTATTGTTAGCAAGAGCATCGGTAAATATTCCGTTATTACGAAAAGAATTTATCGTTGATGAATATCAAATACTTGAAGCAAAATCGCACGGAGCCGATTTAATTTTGCTTATAGCAGCCGTTTTAACGCGTCAAGAAATCAAGCATTTATCTGAATTTGCAAAAGAATTAGATTTAGAAGTTTTGTTAGAAGTTCACAATCTCGAAGAATTACAAAAATCGATAATGCCAAGTTTGGACATGATTGGAGTGAATAACCGAAACCTAAAAACATTCGAAGTAAGTTTAGATTTTAGCAAGCAATTAGCCAACCAAATTCCGAATGATTTTGTGAAAGTTTCAGAAAGTGGCATTTCCACAATCGAAGCCATTCAAGAACTAAAACCTTATGGCTACAAAGGATTTTTGATTGGCGAAAATTTTATGAAAACCGATAATCCAGGTGAAAGTGCAAGAAAAATGATAAGCCCCCTAACCCCCGAAGGGGGAACTCCTAGTTTTGTAAATAAAATCTAATTTTTATGAAAGTATTAAACCCAAAACTCAACATCTCGGCTCCCTCCCCTTCGGGGAGGGCTGGGGTGGGGCTTCTTAAAATCTGCGGCATGAAATATCCCGAAAATATTCTCGAAGTAAGTAAATTACTTCCTGATTATTTGGGTTTTATATTCTATAAAAAATCATCACGTTATTTTGACGGTGAAATTCCAGAAATTCCTAATTCGATAAAGAAAGTTGGTGTTTTTGTTAATGCTAATCTAGAAGAAATCAATACTAAAATAAAAAAATACGATTTAGATTTAATTCAACTACATGGAAATGAAACTCCAGAATTTTGCCAAAATCTAAAACAAGATACTATTGAAATAATTAAAGTTTTTTCTGTAGATGATGATTTTGATTTTGAAATTTTAAACAAATACGAAAACGCTTGCGATTATTTTCTTTTCGATACCAAAGGAAAACTTCATGGCGGAAACGGAGTAACTTTCAATTGGCAAATTTTAGAAAAATATAAATTGCAAAAACCATTATTTCTATCAGGAGGAATCGGAATCGAAGAAATAGAAAAATTAAAAACATTGAATTTACCTATTTATGCTATTGATGTGAACAGTAAATTCGAAATAGAACCAGGATTAAAAAACGCACAATTATTACAACAATTTATAACACAATTATAAAAATGACAGCAACTTATCACGTTAACGAAAAAGGATTCTACGGCAATTTTGGCGGTGCATACATCCCTGAAATGCTGTATCCAAATGTAGAAGAATTAAGACAAAATTATCTCAAGATTACAGCCGAGCCTTCATTTCAAGAAGAATTCGAATATTTGCTAAAAGATTATGTAGGTCGACCTACGCCACTCTATTTTGCCGAGCGATTGTCAAAAGAATATAATACAAAAGTTTACTTAAAACGAGAAGATTTGTGTCACACAGGCGCTCATAAAGTCAATAATACCATTGGACAAATTCTAGTGGCTAAAAGACTTGGCAAAACCCGAATTATTGCCGAAACTGGCGCTGGACAACACGGCGTTGCTACCGCAACGGTTTGTGCCTTGATGGGTTTGGAATGTATAGTTTACATGGGCGAAGTCGATATCAAACGTCAAGCGCCAAATGTTGCCCGAATGAAAATGTTGGGTGCCGAAGTTCGACCTGCAACATCAGGTTCAAAAACCTTGAAAGATGCTACAAATGAAGCCATTCGAGATTGGATCAATAATCCCGAAAACACCTATTACATTATAGGTTCGGTGGTTGGTCCACACCCTTATCCTGATATGGTGGCGCGATTTCAAGCCGTAATTTCAGAAGAAATCAAAACACAACTTCTTGAAAAAGAGGGTCGTAAAAACCCAGATTATGTCATTGCATGTGTGGGTGGCGGCAGCAACGCCGCTGGTACTTTCTATCATTTTCTTGATAATCCAGAAGTGAATATTATATCGGTCGAAGCAGCTGGAAAAGGTATCGATACTGGCGAAAGTGCAGCAACATCGGCACTAGGTAAAATAGGAATTATTCACGGTGCAAAAACCTTGTTAATGCAATCGCCCGATGGACAAATTACTGAACCATATTCTATTTCTGCGGGATTAGATTATCCAGGAGTTGGCCCTATGCACGCCCATTTGTTTGAAACAAAACGAGCAGAATTTATTGCCATAACCGATGAAGACGCCATGAATTGGGGCATAAAACTCTCCAAAACCGAAGGTATTATTCCAGCAATTGAAACCGCTCACGCATTTGCAATTCTCGACGTCAAGAAGTTCAAACCAACTGATATTGTTGTAATTAACTGTTCTGGTCGCGGCGACAAAGATTTGAATACTTATATAGATTATTTTAAATTGTAAGCCTCCCGACCCCCGAAAAGGGGAGTTGTTATCGTTAAAAATAAAAGCGTAATTTTCAACTATAGAACTGTAAATAAAATATCCTAACAGGTTTTTAAAACCTGTTAGGTATTATAGTTTAAAAAATAAGATTAAAAATAAACCTAACAGTCCACCTTGGCGCCACAGTTAGGATAACACAAATAAAATGAACCGAATAAATCAAAAACTTCAAGAAAACAAAAAGTTATTATCCATATACTTTTCAGCAGGATATCCAAACCTAAACGATACTGTGCAAATCATTAAAGATCTTGAAAAATCAGGAGTCGATATGATCGAAATTGGATTGCCGTTTAGCGATCCGTTGGCCGATGGTCCAACCATTCAAGAGAGCTCTACCATTGCCTTGAATAACGGAATGACAACAAAATTGTTATTTGAACAACTTTCCAACATCCGTGAAAGCGTAAAAATTCCCTTAATAATCATGGGATATTTTAATCCTATGTTACAATATGGAGTAGAAGCATTCTGCAAGAAATGTCAAGAAATTGGTATCGACGGAATCATTATGCCCGATTTACCAGTAGATATTTACGATGAATATTACAAAGAAATTTTCGAAAAACATGGACTTATTAATGTTTTCTTAATCACGCCACAAACTTCAGAAAGTCGCATTCGATATATTGATTCGGTTTCAAACGGATTTATTTATATGGTTTCATCTGCATCAGTAACTGGAGGAAATATAACTGATTTTGGAGATGCACAACAAGATTATTTCAAACGTATCTCTGATATGAAATTACAAAACCCTCAAATTGTTGGTTTTGGTATTAATAATAAATCGACATTCGAACAAGCAACAACTTTTGCAAAAGGAGCAATTATTGGCAGCGCATTCATAAAAAATCTAACTGAAAACAATGTTTCAAGTATAAACAAATATGTTTCACAATTTATCTAAAAGAGTATTTGTACTTTGACACAATAAAGCATATGATTATTTAGAATAAGAAAACCTGTAAAATTTGATTTACAGGTTTTTTTGTGGAGTCGGGGAGAGTCGAACTCCCGTCCAAACAAGCAATTAAAAAACTTTCTACGCGCTTATTTCCTGTTTAGGTTTTCGACATTGGGCTAGGACAGAAACAACCACCAAATGCTTATCGTCTTAATTTCGAAATGGCACCAACGTTTTACCAAATCTAGGTTTAAATTTACGATTCACCTTTATCAGACGCTATAAACCAGAGCTTCTGAGGTAAATCCTGCTTTCCTACCTGGTAGGAGCGTGGCTAATCTTACTATGATTCAGATTATGCAGCAAGAGCGTAGTTTCCTTCGCCGTGTAAGTGTTTTGAGTCCATTTATTAACGAGAATTGACTCAGTTCTCGACGTGCTTACTTTTCAATTCGACTTGCTGTCAAAACCAGTCGACCCC
>JANPDC010000065.1:0-13088 GCA_031431275.1 Bacteroidota bacterium | reverse complement strand
AAGATCTATTCTTCTGAAATAAATAATTCAAAGACGGAGATCGATCTAAGTGATAAATCAAGCGGAATTTATTTCTGCCTATTGCTTTTTTCTGGTGTTGTCGATTATAGTATTGCACAACTTTTGTATGAAGAAAAAATTCAGAGTTTCAGGCGTTTTTATTTAGTAATAAGTGTAATTTTAAACCTGAGTTTTCTTGGATATTTCAAGTATTCGAACTTTTTTTTAGAAAATTACAACCTCATTTCTGGCGAACATTTTGATTTTGTAAAAATCATACTTCCGGTTGGAATTTCGTTTTATACATTTCAATCGATGAGTTATATCATTGATATTTACCGTCGTGAATTACAACCCACAAAAAACATTTTGGATTATATGTTTTTTGTTTCATTTTTCCCGCAATTAGTTGCTGGTCCAATTGTTAGAGCGTCAGAATTCATTCCACAAATTTATTCGAAATTGCAACTCACACGCCAAGATGTCAACAATGCTTTGTTTTTGATTATTGGTGGATTGATCAAAAAAACATTTATCTCAGATTATATTTCACTCAATTTTGTAGATCGAGTTTTTGATGCTCCAAAAAGTTATTCGGCTTTCGAGAATTTAATGGCAAGTTATGGCTACACAATTCAAATTTACTGTGATTTTTCTGGCTATTCAGATATGGCCATTGGAATTGCATTGCTCATGGGATTCAAACTTTCGGTAAATTTCAGAACGCCATACAAATCGGCTTCAATAACAGAATTTTGGCGTCGTTGGCACATTTCGTTGTCAACTTGGTTGCGTGACTATTTGTACATTTCATTGGGCGGAAACCGAAAAGGAAAATTCCGAATGTATATTAATCTTTTCTTGACGATGCTTTTAGGTGGATTGTGGCATGGAGCCTCGTGGAAATTCATGGTTTGGGGCGCTTTACACGGAACGCAATTGGTTATTGAAAGACTTTTCAAGGATTATGTTCGTTTACCAAAAAATAAATTTACTTGGTTTATAAGTGTAATTCTAACGTTTAATTTCGTGGCTTTTTGCTGGATATTCTTTAGAGCTAAAGATTTCTCAAATGCATTTGATATTATTAGCAATATCTCACAATTGCAATTCAATATCGAACAATGGCAAACGATTATTCTTGGCTATCAAAATGTATTTTTAGTTATGGCTATTGGTTATGTATGGCATTTTCTACCAAATAAAGTATCTGGTTTCATGAAATTGATTTTCGATAAAATGCCCTTGGTTTTGAAAGCATTAATTTTAGCCTTGACGTTTTGGGTCGTTTATGCCACATCAACATCAGGACCACAGCCCTTTATTTATTTTCAGTTTTAGAAAAAATATCTAATTTTTCTAGATTATTATTTTTTGTTTAACTTTGTATAAAGTTGAATACAATAACATTTTAAAATTAAAGTCATGATTATTGAAAGAACAAAAAAAGAAATCATTATTAGACTTTCGCCAAAAATAAATACTGAAGATTTACAAAAATTCCTTAACTACGCAAGATATAAAGAGTTAACGTCAAATTTCAAAGTTTCTCAAGAACAATTTGAGGTATTTATATTCCAACTCAAGAATGGAAATTAATAAAACAACAATATCCTGATATTGAGGAAATCTCTAAAAAGATTCCCGACTGGCAAAAAGAAATTTTAACCTCAAGACTGGAAGAAATATCCAAAAATTCAGAACGTGTCAAGCCAATTCAAGGTTTATTTGATGCATTAAATAAAAAAGTGGGACAATGATTGAATTTGATTTTGTATTAGTTTATTTTAACCATTTGTTCTTTCTCACTCCAATATAAATGTTTCCTATTGTACTTATACCAATTTTGCCAATCTTTTAAGTTTTGAATTGTTGGAACAAAAGTTATCTCATAACCTGGTACGAAATCAGATTGAATATTGGTTATTCTTTCCATAAACAAAACAGCACCATCAAGTGATTCTGCTTTATTAGTTCTTTTATTTAAAATAAATCTTTCAATTACTTTTAAGTTTGATAAATAGACTTTTCGACTTTTGTCGTCTTGAGTATTACTATTACAAATGAAATTTATTGATAACAACACTAATAACAGAATACCTTTTTTTGAAATGTTTTTCATTTTATTTAATTATAAACGTTGGTTAAAAAAACTAAAATTCATTCTCAACAAAACTCCTTTAACAAAATCGAGAAAATTTTTTCAATAACATTTACGTTTACAGAATTGCCAAGTTGTTTCATGGCAATGCTCTTTGATTCAGATAAAACATATTCTCTTGGAAAAGATTGCAATAATTTCGACTCGTTTATAGAAATTCGTCTTCGGTATTTTCCGATAATTTGTTGGTGATTCATAGCAACAAGCGTAGAAAATTTGTTGGGTTGTTTGATTCTGACACCAGATGGTCGAAATTGTATCAAACAATCAAAAACCGATTCATATTTCTCACCAGCCTGCCATTCCATTTTGCGATGCGTTTTGATACACCAATTTAAATTATCATATTTTTTGAGCCAACGGTCGATAAATCTTTTGTTCCTTTTATATAGATTTATATTTTTTTCGATAAACTTTATTTTCCAATCTGGCAAATTCGAAAAATCATCTTCGTATTTGAAATACTCCATCCAAATCGGAAAACCAATAATCTTCAAGTCAATCCCTTTATAAAATTCATCCCACATCACAAGAATTTTTTCTTCATATTCTGAAATTCTATCTTCAATGGTTTCGTCTAAAATAGAATCAATTGTTTCCGTTTTTTCAGAAAATGATTCTTCTAAAATTGCTAAAATGTTGGTTATTTTATTTTCTTTATTTTCAGCAATATCTTTTCTAACACAAGGAATATAAACCCTTGGTCTCAAAATCGGAACTCCAAACTTGTCAGGTGAAATAATCAGTGGTTGACTCGGAAACAAATATCCAAGTTCATCTAAATGTTTGACAATTGTTTTGTAGGTATTTCCATTATCATGCGAAACGAGATTACTCACATTTTCTAAAAATAAAAATTTTGGTTTGTGCTTTTTAATAATTTCGCAAATATCAAAGAACAAAGTGCCACGAGTGTCTTCAAATCCGTTTTGGTTTCCTCCTTTTGAGAAAGGCTGACAAGGAAAACCTGCACACAAAACATCAAAATTATTTGGAATATAATTTTTGGTTAATGGTTTTGTGATGTCACCAAAAGGGGTTTCTCCAAAATTTGCTTGATAGGTGTTCTTTGCATTTTCATCCCATTCTGAAGTGAAAACACATTTTCCTCCAAGATTTTGTAATGCAATTCTAAAGCCCCCAATGCCCGCAAATAAATCTATAAACTGAAATGAAGAATTATTAGATGAAGGAAATGGATTTTTTTTTGATTCTACATTTAGTTGTTTAACAATATCTTTTAGAGAAACAACTTCGTTATATTCCTCCTTTACAAATGTGACCATTTGCATCAAATATTTTTCAGCTTCTTTGTTGTAATGATTTTTTACTTCACTATCATGATTATGAAAAAAATGTGTTACAACGGCTCTTCTATTATCATTTTCCTCATGAAAACGTAGTTTAAATTTTTTGTTGTCAAATTCTTTTGTCGAAATTTTCTGTATCATTAGTCGTTTAAAATTTCAGTCATATAAAGGGTTTTGACTTACTGATGCAAATCTAACAAAAAAAATAATTTTTGTGGGTTAAATAATTGATGCTAAAAAAATAATTTATAAATCACAAAACATTCCTTATTTTTACACTCTTAAATGTAAAAATGCAAAAACAAATCATCGTCATTATTGGTGGCCCAGGAACAGGAAAAACTACAATCATTGAAGAATTAATTCAAAAAGGATTTTGCTGTTACCCCGAAATTTCTCGTCAAGTTACACTCGATGCTAAAAAAGAAGGAATAGATCAACTTTTTCTAGAAAACCCAATGTTGTTTAGTGAAATGTTGCTTGAAGGTCGAAAAAAACAATATAAAAATGCACTTTTAGAGCCTCATAAAATTATTTTTATTGATCGTGGAATTCCGGATGTTTTGGCTTACATGAAATTTATTGGAGACGAATATCCAGAACATTTTGATGTGGCTTGCAAAGAAAATGTGTATTCAAAAATATTTGTGCTTCCGCCTTGGGAGGAAATTTATGAAAGTGACGAAGAACGCTATGAAACGTATGATGAAGCCAAAAAAATTTACAATCATTTGGTCGAAACCTACCAAAGTTATGGATACAATTTAATCGAAGTTCCAAAAGATACGGTAGCCGCAAGAATTGATTTTATTTTAGAAAAAATAGCCTAAAAATTAAATTACATCCAAAAAGAAATCAATGCAAACAGCATTAGAAGTTCTAGAAAAATACTGGAATCACAAAGAATTTCGAATTCCTCAAGACGCAATAATTGAGTCTGTTTTAGCAGTAAACGATACTTTTGCATTAATGCCAACTGGAGGTGGAAAATCAATTTGTTTTCAGGTTCCTGCCATGATTAATGAGGGAATTTGTTTGGTAATTTCTCCCTTAATCGCTTTGATGAAAGATCAAGTTGCGAATCTACAAAAGCGAGACATCAAAGCAATGGCTTTAACTGGCGGGATTTCATCTAACGAAATGATTGATTTGCTTGACAATTGCGAATTCGGAAATTACAAATTTCTATATATTTCGCCAGAGCGTTTGCAAATTGATTGGATTTTAGATCGAATTAAAAATTTACCCATAAATTTAATTGCAATTGACGAAGCGCATTGTGTTTCGCAATGGGGTCATGATTTTAGACCTGCGTATCTCAAAATAAATATTCTAAAAACACATTTTTCAAAAATTCCTTTTTTGGCTTTGACTGCATCTGCAACCCAGCGAGTGAAAGAAGATATTGTAAAACAACTGGGATTATTTGAAACCAAAGTTTTCGAAAAATCATTTGCTCGTGAGAATATCGCTTATATGGTTTTTGAAATCGAAGATAAATTATTTCGAATGGAACAAATTTTGAAAAAAAATCCAGAATCGTCTATCATTTATGTTCGAAACAGAAAATCGTGTACCGATGTTTCTTCGCAACTAGAATCTTTGGGAATCAAATCAACCTTTTATCATGGTGGACTTTCGATGAAAGAAAAAGATACCAATATGCAATTATGGATGAGCGAAAAAGCGCAAGTTATGGTTGCAACAAATGCTTTTGGAATGGGAATTGACAAAGCAAATGTCAAAACGGTAATTCATATTCAATTGCCAGAAAACATGGAAAGTTATTACCAAGAAGCAGGTCGTGCTGGTAGAAATGGAGAAAAAGCATTTGCAGTAATCCTATCTAATGAAGCCGAAAAATTAAAGGCTGAAAGTCAATTTTTAAGTTTTTTACCCGACAAATTTTTCCTAAACGAAATGTACATCAAATTGTGTAACTATTTCAGGATTGCGTATGGCGAAGGAATCAATGAAAAATTTGGTTTTAATTTGAATCAATTTTGTGCAAAATATAATTTTCCAATTCTAAAAACCTACAATGCAATTCAATTTCTAGATCGACAAGGAATTTTGACCTTATCGCAAAATTTTTCAGAAAGAATAACGCTACAATTCATTATTTCTTCAAAAGAAGTCATGAGATACATGAGTTTGAACTCTAATGACGAAGAAGTTATTTTAACTATATTGAGAAATTATCCAGGGATTTATGAAAGCCAAACCGTTTTTGATATTGATTTGATTGCAAAAAAATCGAATTCCGAAATTTCGAAAGTACAAAGTATTCTGGAGAAATTAAAAACAAAAGAAATTATTGAGTACCAATCTAAAAATAATGATGCATCGATTATTTTCAATGAAGTTCGAGAAGATGATAAAACAATAAATCGAGTTTCAAAATTTTTAGTAAATCAAAATGATCTAAAAAAAGCACAATTTCAGAGTGTTTTGAACTATGTAAACGAAACTAAGGTTTGCAAAAGCAAGTTAATTCTTTCGTATTTTGGAGAAACGAATTCTAAAAATTGTGGAATTTGTTCTTTTTGCATCACAAAAACAGAGAAAAAAGTTAATGTTCAATCACTTTCGGAGAAAATTATTGGATTATTGAAAATTCAAGATATGAATTCGAGAGAAATCGAAAAACTAACTAAACATAAAACAAACGATGTTATCTTTGCAATCAAAAATTTATTAGAAAATAATATAATTTTAATTAAAGCAAACAATCAATATACTCTAAAATCATAATGGAAAAACTACGAATCGTTTTTATGGGAACACCAGAATTTGCTGTTGGAATTCTTGATACTATTCTTCAACACGATTTCGATGTTGTTGGTGTAATCACAGCTGCAGATAAACCCGCAGGACGTGGACAAAAAATAAAATTTTCGGCAGTGAAAGAGTTTGCTTTAGAGAAAAACTTACGAATACTTCAACCAACCAATTTAAAAGACGAACATTTTTTATCTGAGTTAGAATCATTACAAGCCAATTTACAAGTTGTTGTTGCTTTTCGTATGTTGCCAGAAGTAGTTTGGAGAATGCCTAATCTTGGAACTTTTAATCTACATGCATCGTTACTTCCAAATTATCGGGGAGCAGCCCCAATAAACTGGGCAATTATTAATGGCGAAACAAAAACAGGTGTTACTACATTTTTCATTGATGATAAAATAGATACAGGAGCCATGATTTTGAGTTCAGAAATTGAAATATCTAAAACCGAAAGTGCGGGTGAATTACATGATCGATTAATGAATTTAGGTTGTAAAACAGTTGTTGAAACTTTAAATTTAATTGAAACCAATAAAGCCAATACTACTATTCAACTCGAAAGTAAAGATATCAAAACAGCGTTCAAACTAAACAAAGATAATTGCAAGATTGATTGGTCTAAAAAGGGTAACGAAATTCAAAATTTGATTCGAGGATTGTCCCCATATCCTGCTGCTTGGTGTTTTTTAAAAGATGGTGACCAAGAATGGAATGTGAAAATATATGAAAGCAATTTTATAGAAGAAAATCATAGCTACATCGTGGGTAGCGTCATTTCGACCAAAAAAGAAATTAAAATCGCAGTTAGAAATGGATTTATTGAAATCAAAAATTTACAATTTCCAGGAAAAAAGAGAATGAAAACGTCTGAATTACTGAATGGAATAACATTTTCTGAAACTTCAATTGTTTACTAAAAGCAGAAAAACTGTTGTTTATCTAGTTTTTTTGCTTTTTATCGTTTGGTTATCAACAACAGTTAAAAGTTATCAACATTTTAAATAAAAATAACACAAAACCCTTGCACAGTCCGTTATTCCTGATAAATTTGTATTTCAATTTTAAATAATTAACCAACAATTAACAAATAAATATTATGAACAAATCAGAATTAATTGATGCTATTGCTGCAGATGCAGGAATCACAAAAGCGGCTGCAAAATTAGCTTTAGAATCTTTTTTAGGTAATGTAGGTGGAACTTTGAAAAAAGGTGGAAGAGTTTCATTAGTAGGTTTTGGATCTTGGTCAGTTTCTAAAAGAGAAGCAAGAGACGGAAGAAACCCACAGACTGGAGCTACGATTAAAATTGCTGCAAAAAATGTAGTTAAATTTAAAGCAGGAGCAGAATTAGAAAGTGCTGTAAACTAACTAGTTTAGGTATATTGATATTGACCACGCTTTAGAGCGTGGTTTTTTTTTGAATTATAATTTGTATTCTAAAATATTTTAACTAATTTTATTAAAAATATATTTACGAATGGTTTCAAAAAGACTTTCTAAAGGACAACTTTTGGTCGCAGAACCCTCAATAATTGGCGATATATCGTTCAATCGTTGCGTAATTTTATTGGCAGATCATAATAACAACGGCTCTGTTGGTTTCATAATGAATAAACCTTTAACCTATACAATAAAAGATTTAATTCCAGAAATTAATGCTGATTTTGAAATCTTCAATGGAGGTCCAGTAGAGCAAGACAATTTATATTTTATTCATAATATTCCTGAATTAATTCCAAATAGTATAGAAATTTCAAATGGAATTTTTTGGGGTGGTGATTTTGAATTGACAAGTAAATTGATTAACAACGGAGAAATAAACAAAAATAATATTCGTTTTTTTCTAGGTTATACAGGTTGGGACGCACTACAATTAGAATCTGAAATGGAAAGTAATTCTTGGATCATAACTAAAAACAGTTACGAAAACAAAATAATTGGAAAATCGAGTGCACATTTCTGGAAAGAAAAAATATCAGAACTTGGTGGCGATTATGTAATTTGGTCAAATGCTCCAGAAAACCCAAACCTAAATTAGTCTATTCGTATAGCAATATTCAGTTTGTTTAGCAATTCATTTGACAATTTTGTTTCAAAAGTTTTTCTTCTGTATTGAGTTATTGGCTGAATTCCTTTGATTACATTTGTTATAAATAATTCATCTGCTTTTTGAAGATCAAAAGGAGAAATTGGCTCTTCAATCATTTCAATAGTTTCCATTTTATTTGCTATTTCAATAATTTGTTTTCGCATTACACCATTTAAACAGCCTTCAGAAATTGGCGGCGTAATGAGTCTATTTCCCATGAGCATAAACAAATTTCCCTGTAAAGCTTCAACAACATTTTTAGAATCATTCAAAAGTAAACAATTGTCAAATCCGTTTTCAGAGGCAAAAATACTTCCAGTAATATTGATGAGTTTATTCGTGGATTTTATTGTTGAAATCAATTGTTTGGAGATGTATGAATCTTTAAACAAATCGACTTCATAAGTGTTACTTTCTATTTTATACAAAATATTATCTAAATGATTTACATCAATCAAATATGACACTTCATTCGTTTTTGGCAAATAATAACCTCCGTCATTTCTAAAAACAGTACATCGAACTCGAGCCGAATTTTCACAATTATTGTTTTTTGCTAAATTTAAAATAGCGTCTTGAAAAAATTCCATTGTGAAATTCATTGGAATCTCCATTCTAATAATTCGCATGGATGACATTAATCGAAAATAATGATCTTCGAGAAAAAGTATTTTGCTATTGACAATTTTCATTGTTTCAAAAACAGCATCTCCAAAAAGAAATGCACGATTATTTTTTAGCAAATTTGATTCTGAATCAACAACATTTCCATTAAAATTTATCATAGTATCATAAAAAAGTCACGCTAAGTAGCGTGACAAATATAAGTTATAAAATCTAAAATCTATACTGAACCAATTACGTGTTTAAGTTCAGAAATTTGATTCACCCACAATTGCTTTGATTCTTCGATTTCATCTTCAAAAGCAAAATCTACGATAACAATTGAAACATCTTTTGTTATTTCATCTTCTTCGATTCTAATTTCGAAAAAATAGTCGGTATCTTTATTATTTTCATCAATCCAACGAAACTTCACTTTCTCACCAGATTTTTTAGATGTTAATCTTGCGTTTTCTTCTGATCCATCCCAAATAAAAGTATAAAACTCTCCTCTAGAATTTACATTGTCTGCAAACCATTCTGAAAGTCCAGACGGAGTTGATATGTAAGGATATAATAATTGAGATGATGAATTGATTGGCATTTCTAATTCGTAGCGCACTTTAACTTCCATAAAACTAAAATCTAATTTTTTTTAAAAGTATACTATTTTATTTTAATTTCACAATTTTTCAAAAAATATTTTTTTTATTACATTTATATTTGCTACAATTGAATATAATCTTATATTTGCACCCGCATTGAGAAATGCAAAATCATATTTTGGCGAGATAGCTCAGTCGGTTAGAGCGCAGGATTCATAACCCTGAGGTCCCGAGTTCAAATCTCGGTCTCGCTACTAGAAAAACTTTAATGAAATCAACGGTTTAGTGTATTCTAAACCGTTTTTTTATGTCTAAAATTTTTCTACATTTACAAAAAGTACACGATACAGTACACGATGCAGTATACAAAAACACAAATTCATTATTGATGACAAAAAACTTTTCGATACCAAAAATTTATACTGGTGGAGTTGATATCACGACATGGAATCAACTCAATGCAGTCGAAAAAGAAAATGCGTTATCAAAAAATTGGTACTTGTATTATAGTTTTAGAGACAATCAAACAAACAAATTAATACGAATGCCCAACATAAAGGCTGGTGCAAATAAACTAAAAACGAAAACAGAACGAATCGTTTATTTGAACACATTGCGTGATGCTCTTGAGTATTTACTCGAAAAAGGATTCAATCCAAACGAAGAAAACGATGTTGATTTATTATCAAATCAAAAGAACGAAACATTTCAGATTGTTGAAAAAACTAAAAAACCTGCAAAAGTAGTTGAAGTAGTTGCAGAAATAGAACAAGAAGATTCTAGCATGATTATAAACGAAGCGTTTAACATGGCATTGAAAATTAAAGAAAATTCCATCGCAACGGGCTCCTATCGAAATTTTGAATTACGAATTCGAAAATTTAGAAAAAGTTTAAACGAAACGTTATCTATAAAACATATTACCAAAAAATTAGTAAACGAATATTTGAATGTTGTTTTAGAAAATTCTGGTGCAAGAAATCGAAATAATACAAGAACCGATTTAAGTTCTTTATTTCAGGTTTTAGAAAACAACGAAATTATAGTTGAAAATTTCATTAAGAAAATTAACGTTTTAAAATCTAATCCAGAAAGAAATAAAACTTACACCCCTGAAATGCAAAAAACAATTTATCAATATCTCGAAGAAAACGATTCGTTGCTATTATTGTTTATTAAATTCATTTCTTATAATTTTTTGAGACCTGTCGAAGTTTGTAGATTGAAAATAAAAGACATTGATATTATTGACAAAAAACTATATGTGAGAGCCAAAAACAAAATTGTAAAAATAAAAATCATTCCAGAAATATTAATAAATGATTTGCCAAATTTGAGTGTCTTAGATCTAGAAAATTATTTATTCACTCCAACTGGTTTTGGAGAAATATGGGAAACTCACGATGAAAACAATCGCAGAGATTATTTTTCGAAACGTTTTAAAAACGTTGTCAAGGAACATTTTAAACTAGGAAAAGATTATGGTTTGTATAGTTTTAGACATACTTTTATAACAAAACTATACAGGGAAATTCGAAAAAAATATGCTCCGTTTGAATCGAAAAGTATTTTGATGCTCATTACTGGTCATTCAACTATGACGGCACTTGAGCAATATTTGAGAGACATCGATGCAGAATTGCCCGAAGACTATTCTCATTTGTTAAAATAACAAAAACTATTTTCACTTTTAAACAAAACGTTTTGTGAAAAATAAAAACGTTTTGTTTGTGGATTTAATAAACATTACGAACTGCTAGTTTATTAATTATAACTTATATTATGAATCCGAAAAAATCGAAGAATTTAAACGAAACATTTAATGAACTAACTGTTGAAATTTCAAAGAATTTTGTTTTTTACGTTCCGATGGCATTAGTTAACAATAAGATTTTTTATGAATTTATCGACCAAAATAATATTGAAATTGATTACGAAATAGCATCAGATTATATTGATACTCTTTTATTCATCGATAGAAATTTAGAAATTGAAATTAATCCTAATGTAGATTCTTTAAACTTAATTTCTTTGAAATTTTTAAAATTATCTGAAAATTGTTTCAATATAATAGAATTAAAAGACGTTACTAAAATAGAAACGTTTAATTTTTTGTTTCAAAAATATATAATCCATTTAAAAAATTTCACAAAATTTGCTGAAATGCTCATTTTTAATTTTGATGAATATTCGCCAACATACATACAAAATCTAAAACCTCAATTTCTTCAACAGCATCATTTTCTTGAACTTCATTCACAAGAAATTGAAAATTTGATTGCGAATAAAATAATGAATGAAACGAAAACAGAAATGATCCCAAAAGAAATTATGAATTTAGATTTGAAAATCAAAAAAATTAGCCCCAAAGTTATTTCGAAACAAGAAGCCATAGATTATTTATTGAAAAACGTTTTTAAAACAAAAACTAAATTTTAAATTAAACGTTTCGTTAGAATAGTGATTCCACTTTTTTGAGAGCGTCGGTGAAATTTGGTTTTTTTTGCAAATAACTCTAAAGAATAAAACCAAGACAAGAGACCTAACAGGTTTTCAAAACCTGTTAGGTCTTTGCTGAAAACTAAAAACCTATAGATTTTTTAAACATCGATGCTTTTTTTATATGTTGATGTCCAAACTCCAAAAACTTTAAAACCATAAATAGTACCTCAAAGCATTTACAGACGATCCTTTTGCTAGTTTCTAAAACCTCAAAGTCTTTCGATAATACCTTTAAGGTTATCAATAATACCTTTTTGCTCCTAATTAATACCTCCGAGGTTATCGATAATACTTTTAAGGTTATCAATAATACCTTTTTGCTCCTAATTAATACCTCCGAGGTTATCGATAATACCTCCGAGGTTATCGATAATACCTTTGAGGTTATCGATAATACCTTTTTGCTTATAAATAATACCTTTGAGGTTATCGATAATACCTTTGAGGTATTATTTATAATTTCGAAATTAGTGTAATGGATTGAAAATAATTATGTTATGTAACAAACTTGATTATTTTGAATTTTTATGTTGTAGTATCAAATACATTTCTTTTGCTAGACAAATAAAATGTAGACTGCACCCAAAAGTTTAGATAAATTTATAATCAATTTTGATAATAATGAGTTCGATATTTTATCGGGCTCATTTTGATAAATATTTGCCCAAATACATAAAAAAATCAAAGAAAATTATCCCCAAAGTTATTTCTAAACAAGAAGTCATATATTTTTTATTGAAAAACGTTTTTAAACTAAAAACCGTTTTTTTAAAATAACAAAACGTTTCCCTACCTCTTCAATGCAAAATGCCCTTTCGAGATTCTCCCATCAGCAAGTTCAATCACAAACCAATAATCGTCTGCGGGTTGCATTTGGTTATTGAATTTTCCGTCCCAACCTTGACCAGTGGCACTAAATTGTTTGAGTAATTTACTGTAGCGATCAAAAATACTAATCGTGGTTTTGGAATTGAAATTCGAATTGATGCCTTTGATGTTCCAAAAATCATTGAATCCATCATCGTTTGGTGTG
>JANPDC010000064.1:0-25357 GCA_031431275.1 Bacteroidota bacterium | reverse complement strand
CCAAAAACAACTTGAAATTTTCTTTTGAAGAGAAAGTAAAAATAATTTACTTTCCCCTCGCAAGACTAAATTTTTTTTCCCACACAAAACTAGGAAAATAAATGATATTTTATTTGGTTTTGAGCACAGTTCTTTGTTAACGGATGTAATATTTTTAAGTTTATTTTTTCGTTAATTTTGCTTTTCTCCAAATTTGTTTTTTTTCAATGTATTCTTGATTAAAATTAAACAGTTGAAAATCATAATTTCCAAAAAATTTGGGCTTTAATTTTAAAATATCTAATTTCTTCATTTCATTTTCTATTTCGAGAAAACTTTTACCGTTTTCTATGAAATTAATCAATTCATTAACTTTTTGTAATTCCTCCGCAGTTTCAATTTGCAATTGGGAATTATAAACTCCAATTATTTCAGGAATTTCATATTCATTCAATTCGATTAATAATTTTGGATTTTGCTCAATTATTTGGTTCAATTCGATTATTTTCTCTTTTTCTAAAGATGTTATGAAAAATTCACTACAACTTTCATAACTAATAAATTTTTTCATTTTTGAGTTTAAAAATCGTTTTGTAACAATTATTCGGTCTTCAAATTTATCTCCAATTTTATTTTCTCCTAAAATAGATAAATGACTTTCGTCGTAATATCGATCAATTATTTTTTCTACTCTAAATATTCCTTTAGAATATGAGTTTACCCAATCACCAATCTTTAATTTTTTTTCAGTCATTTTTTTCAACCATTTATTTTTAGTTCTTTTGGGAATTATAGCAGTTAACGTCTCGTGGCTTGGCGTCAGTTGGGGATTTGGTTAGCCAAATCTATAAATTAAAGACCGAACTTCCAAGTACAAAACCAACTTTATAGTTTGCCCTAAACCCCAATTGCGCCAAACCGCTGTTGTGTGATGCCAAAATATTTATCCATCTATTCTTTTCCAGTTTAATCCATCAAAACTCATCAAATCTTTTTCACCAAAAGACCAAAGAACTCCGTCTCTTGCATCTAACTTATAACAAGTTTTTGCAGTATCTTCACCCATATTTTCATATTCTAAAATATTATCACTATTTAAGGTATAAATTTCTGTCATGGTTGCACAATACAATTTTTCGTTAAACCAAACAATGCTCCAAATATCCTCACTAAAATTATTTTGCTTTAGTATTTCCCAGTTTCCATTTTTCCCTCTTAATATCAATCCTTGTCTTCCACAAGCATAAACATAACCATTACCTGCACAACAAACATCTACCAAAATATTTTCAGTTGGACTATTTTGAGGTTTCCAAACATCCTTTTCAAAGTTCCAGATTTCACCTTCCCAACCAACAGCATATAATGAATCTTTTGAAAAACCATCTATGGATTCAAATCCGTAAATATTTTTTGTAGTATTTTGTTCTATTCCTTTTTCAAATAATTCCCAATTTCCTAATTCATTTCTTTTATAAACTTGCCTGTCCATTCCTACTACAAAAATTAAATCATCAATGTTTCTCACATTTCTTAATTTACCTCTATTTTTCCAAGTATAATTTTCAATTTCAATTGTTTCTTCGTGTCTATCACCACTTCCAGCAAGTAATAGATCTCCATTTTCTCCAATTGCAATTAATTGTATTAAAGGTGTCTTTGTTAAAGCGGTACCAATTATTCTCCAATTAACGTTTCCTCCGTTTCCCCAACCTCCTGGTTTCCATTGCACTATTGATGAATAAGCCAAGTTCCTTTTTTCTGCTTCATCTGTTAGTAAAATTACATAACAACTTTCTTTATCTCTTATAGATCCTGTTAAAAATGAAAATAAGTCTGTCCAATGTCCTGCCATAATGTTTATTTTTTTATTTGTTATTAATGTTTCTTAATTGGTTTCACACAACGTCTCGTGGCTTGGCGTCAGTTGGGGAATTAGAAAGCCAAATGTATAAATTAAAGACCGAACTTCCAAGTACAAAACCAACTTTATAGTTAGCCTAAAACCCCAATTGCGCCAAACCGCTGTCAGCCGTTCGGTTTTTTTTTATTTTTGTTTATACTCATTCCACCATTTTTTTATCTCTGTTATTTCCTTTTCTGATGTTTCAGGACAATAATATTTTCCAATATCTATTTTTGTTTTGTTTTTGAATGAATTAATTAATAAAACTGCATAACCTCCGATACTCGCTTTTTCATTAGTTGGAATAAAAGACGATAATGGATTTACTAAACATTTACAACTTTCTTTTGAATCAATTAAATTAATTAGTTTTTCTATTTCTTTATATTTTACCCAATTTTTTGGAAATTCATTAGCAATTGTAAAAATTTCTATTTCACTATTTTTTGATTTTCTAATTCGGATAAGTTCTAATAAACTTAAAGAATTGTAAGATCTTGGATTAGGAAAACCTTTCAAAAAAATTTCACTTTCCTTAAAATTTCCATCTTGAATTCTGTTTTGCTTTTCGCTTATTTCACTTCCAATTTTTTCATATTAATTTTTTTGATTCGTTTCGGTTACATTTTTTTTACAAGAGAAAGTTATAACAATTAAACCTAAACAGAATTTTAATATATTTTTCATTTTAGTTTTCTTTCTAATTTCATTCTGATTTTCTTCCGATTTTCTTTCGATTTTCTGTCGCTCGAAACTGACGGCTAACTCATAAATATACGCAACTCTAAAATTTGCAAATATCTAATAGTTTCATTTTAAATGTTTTACTATCGACAATACAAAAAAACGCAATGCGGAATATATTTTACTGTCGCTTTATTTTTCAAATATAATCTTTTTTTCTCATAAATCATCTAATGGACTTTTTATGTTTCGAATACTTTTATCACTAACATGTGTGTATAACAAAGTTGTTTTAATGTCTTTATGACCCAACAATTCTTGTATAAAACGAATATCTGTACCGTTTTCGAGTAAATGTGTGGCAAAACTATGCCGCAAACTGTGTGTACTGGCTTTTTTGTTGATGTTAGCAATTTTTAGAGAATTTTGAAAAACTTGTTGTAGGCTTCGTGAGGTGTATTGCCCTCCAAATTGCCCTTCAAAAAGATATTTTTTTGGTTTATATTCTAAATAATAGTCTCGCAATTGCCCCAAAATACTTTGTGGCAAATTTGCGTTTGCGTATCTATCTTTTTTACCTTTTGCTCTTTCAATAAATACTTGCATGTTTTTACTATCAATATCCGTTATTTTTAGATTAATAATTTCAGAAACTCGCAAACCCATTCCATAGCCAAGTTTCAGCATGGTGTTGTGTTTGAGGTTTTTTGTAGCTTCAAATATTTTTTTTATGTCTTCTACATGAATAGTTTTTGGCAATTGAAGTGGTTTTTTTGGTCTTGGAATTTCAATAAAGAATTTTTCACGATGCAACACTTTTTCAAAGTAAAATTTTATGGCATTTATTTTACTGTGCATCGTATTTTCTGAAAATTTATTTTCAGTATAACATTTTATAATATAGTTTCTGATAAATTCTGATTCACAAGTATTGACCTCTTTTTCTTCTAAATAAAACAGCAATTGTGCCATTTCGTTTCTGTATGTTTTTATAGTATTTTGACTGTAACCTTTTAGAATCAATAACTCTAAGTATTTTTTAAAATGGGGTTGGTTTACAGGTTTTATTTTGACAATTACTTGTTTTCCAATATTTTCTGATTCCATTCCAAAAAGCAATCTATAGGAAGTATTATCTGGCACGTACCAAGATTTATTCGATTGACTCCATTTTGAACCCACGAGTTTTTTGACTCTTCCTGAGTATTCTGAATCATAGAACGAAAACCTAATGAAAATTACTGATTTATCATTATGTCTTGCAATTTGATAATTTACTGTTGGTTTCATGACTCTAAATTAAAATATTTCTTGCTAATTTAATTTTTTATTGCCTCAATAAAAGTGTAATTTTTAGATTTATTAACAAATATCTAAATTCTGTTTTCTTGCCTCTAGAATTATCAAAAAAATGACTTTGAAGCATTTTCTGAAATTCAAAACTAATATTTTTTTAAAGTGACCATCAAAAAGAGATTTAGTATACTGTTCTGATGAAAATTTAATGATTGTAAATTAAATTTTCAATTATTATAAATTTTTAGTACTTTCGAATACGTTATTTCAATAATTTTCAAAAATCAGTAAACCATGAAACTACACTATTTTACGCTGCTATTATTTTCGTTTGTGATTGCTCCTGCACAAGACAAAAAACTTGATTTCTCGAAACTTGACAAAAAAGGAATGAAAACTGATTTGCTCCTTGTTGACGGAAGTCCGTTTTCGCTTCTTGGACAAAAAAATGATACTTATGGTATGTATGGTTTTGAGCAAAGTTATAAAGAACTAGCCTTTTCTGATACTAAAAATCGGTTTCAGAACACCAAACTTCTTGCTTCTGAAATGAGAGAAATCAGCACTTCTGAAATCATAAAAATTGGTTTAATTCATACAGATTTTGAAGTAATTAGTAAATCGGCTTTAGATAAAGGATGGATTAAAATTGCTAATAATCAAGTAACACGAAACTCGAGTAATGTTATTTTTAACCAGTATACCAACACCATTATTGCTCCTTTGTGTCTCAGAAAAAAAGGAACTTTTACCGTTTTTAATTTGGATTCGAAATTTTTCGTGAACACTACATCAAATTCAATACAATCCATTCAGGCCAATTTCGATGATGGAAAAGATTTTGTAAATGTCGCCTTCGACAAAAACATTTCGGTAAACTATATGTCTGAAGGAACAAAGAAAATTGTTTTTAAAATTTCATTCGAAGACGGAACAGAACTTGTTCGGAAATCAAATTTAGAACTCACTTTTTCGAATGCTGATTTGATGCAAATGTATCAAAAAGCACCAACTTTGATTACCTCAACTCGAACTCCAGATCTGGGTTTGTATGGCGTAACCGATTTGTCGCCAGGAAAATGTGAATATGAAGTTTTTTTGAGTCCAGATGGAATTCTTGACAAGCCTGTTTTTTTAATTGATGGCTTTGACCCAACAGATACTCGGAATATTGCTGCTGTGTACAATCTTTTAAATTACACCAATGCTGGTGGAGTGGTTCAAAACTTGGGTGATAAAATTCGAAATGAAAATAATTTTGATGTTGTGATTGTCAATTTCCCGAGTTATACCAATGCTGCTGGAAATGTGATTGATGGCGGAGCAGATTATATTGAACGAAATGCTCTTTCTTTTATTAATGTGGTAGAACTCATCAATTCTCAAAAAGTTGGATCTCAACAAAATGTAATTATTGGTCCAAGCATGGGCGGATTAGTTTCTCGCTACGCGTTGCGTTACATGGAAACTAACAGTATAGCACCACAAACTAGACTTTGGATTTCGATAGATTCTCCTCATTATGGCGCAAATGTTTCGGCTGGGTTGCAACATCTTTTTAATTATTTTGCGTTTGGTCGTGCAGATTCTAATGCCGTGAAACCACTAGTTAATGGAACTTTGCGTTCGCCAGCGGCCAAACAAATGTTGGTTGACCATTTTGATGCACACACCACAAGTATTGCTGGAGTCAATAATCCGACAGTTCCAACCACGGGTTTGCCTTTGATTCCGACTGGTTTTCCAAATGTTCGAAATAATTTTCAAAACAGAATGAACACTCTTGGTTTTCCTCAATCTACAAGAAATGTGGCTATAACAAACGGAAGTGGCGTTGGTGCCATTTTCAATAGCATTGCTAATGGTGCTGTTTTTCCCGGATTTGATTTGATAAACAGCACTATAAACACGGGTCAAGTTGCTGGACTAAATACTCGAGCCATTACAAAATGTAAATTTATGCCAGCTAACAATGTTCAGGTTGAATTGGTAAAAGTAGAAATTCAGGCTCAAATTTTCTTTTGGATAACCCAAGATACTTTTATTGCTAACGCCAAGCAAAACACGGTTACAGATGGTGTAGATTCTGCACCTGGAGGTTTGTTTGATATTTTGGCTTTAGGAGCTGGTTTTGGTTCTGATCCTGTTTTGTCTGGCTTTATTGCTGCCATGCGAGCAGGATTCTTTGACTTTATTCCGGCTACAAGCGCCATTGCATTGAACGTTGGCGGAATTGTTTCGAACAATCAACAAAATTATTATGCGAACATAAATCTTGGAACGCCCGATTTGCCTTGGGATGGAATTACAACTACAACAACGAATACAACTCCTTTCAAAAATTGGTATTTACCTCCAACAAATGAAACTCATGTCAAATTAACCGCCGCTAATGTCGCTTTTACTTTGAATGAATTGATTAATCCGAATGCTCTTGCGAATGAAAACTTTGGTTTTTCGGGATTGTTTATAAAAAACCCTATTGGAAATGAAATTGAAGTCAGTTCATCAATTGCCATAAAAAATGCTTCGGTAACGTTGATTGACATGACAGGAAAAGTAATTGTCTCTAAAGAAAATCAGACTATTGATTCTGAGTACAAAATACCTGTTTCAGTTTCGAAAGGAATTTATTTGTTGAATATCAAAAATGATGAAGGAAATAGAAGCGAGAAAATAATTAGGGAGTAGGCTATTTTAGATATTTTTTTCTTAATTTAAAATTAATTTTTAAGACTTTTTTAAGTTAATTTTTTGTTAATTTGAGTTAAAAGTTAATTTAATCATAATTAAATAATTAAGTTTACAAAAAGTTAAAATTCATGAAAAAAATTACCTTAATTTTATTTTTATTGTTGTTAATATCTTGTAGCAGTGATAATTCTACCCGTAATTCAACTTCAGCAGTTACTACAAATTTCAGCATTTCGCGCGATCAAAATCGAACTTATGATAACATTCAGGTTAATGAAATTCTGAACTATAAAATAACTATCGATAATTTTGATTCTAACCCAAATGTGACTTATGTTTTGAAGCCAATTTCTACTGATGCTAGAAAACACCAAATCAAAAATATTGATTATCTTTTTCAACAAAAAGTGGTTTCGCCAAACAATCCAAATACGTTTCAACTAGAAACTAAAGACAGTATCAAAATCAAAACTAAATTTAGTGATTTTTTTTTAAAAATTTTGAAGCCTGGTAATTTTCAGCATGTGTATACTTTGAGAAAAATGGTAGGTAACAAATATGAAGAAGAGCCTGTTGAAAAAAATGTTTTATTTAGTGCTGTTAAAATAAACTTGAGATATATTCAAACCTCAAGAGGTTGTGGATTTTTAGGATGGTCAACTTGTTATGACCGTTCATACAAAATTAGCATCAATGATGGTGATGAACAGTTTGATGATTATTTAACCTCTGGAAATGGCAAAACGCATACTTTTGAAACAATACACAACGGTGAAGTTTTTATTGGGGGAAACATTACATCATCTAATTCAGAAGTTGATTTTAGTGTAGGACATCAAGGCATAAACTCTAATAATCCTCCTCATTCAACTAATATTTTAGACGAGCTTAAAGTAATACAAACCCAAGCAAACGGAAGTTTTAGCAACATTCGGTATAGAAACATAAATTACTAATACATATATAAATCCATGAAAAAACAATTAAAAAAAGTAGCATTTTTAACCTTTGTTGGTTTAAGTTTATTTACATCATGCTCAAAAAGCGAAGACAAGCAGGCTTCATTCAATGATTTGCAACCCGTTGCTTATCCAGCAAAAAGTGATCGAATAGCATCGTCTGTACCTACTGGTAGAACAGTTTTTAATCCAGTAACTGGGGTTAATGAGTTTGAATATTTAACTAGTATTGAAAAACAATACACCCTAGACCCAATTTCTGTTGTTTCTACGAGTAATCTAGATGTTCTGTATCCAGGAAGTATTCTGCGTGGTTCCTCTTTTCTGAATGCTGTTTATGATCCTTTAGTTGTTAGAAATAGTTTCAATCCGGTAATTCTATCTGGAACGTTACAAGGAAACGGTACTAGTTTTACAACTTCTGTTAGTCCAACATTAGGTGCTGTGAGAAATGCGATAAATGTTATGAAATCACAAAACACGATTAACTATCAGGCAGTTCCTGCGGTAATTGAGTACGATAGTGAGGACATTGTAAACGAAAAAAGTTATGCTAAAGCCTTTGAATTACACATGAATGTTGGTGGTTTATTTGGTTTTCTTTCAGCAAATTTTGACACTACTTCTGGAAGTGGATCAAACACTACAAGCAGATATACTGTAGTTAGAGTAAAACAATCTTTTTATAATTTTGGTATTGATCCAAAATACTACACAGATTGGATTAATGGAACTATAGATCTTGCAGATTTTGGTACTCATGAGCCAGTTTATGTTAGCAGTGTTGATTATGGTAGAGTGGCTTTTATTAGAATAGAAAACACACAAACTTCTGAATACAACAACAACATGATTAAAGCAGCAGTAAATTATGCAATACCAACTTTGTCAGCTGGTGTATCTGTATCGTCTACCAATGAGTTTAAGTCTTTGATTACTAATGGAAAAGTAAAATTCTTGGTTGTTGGTGGCCCAGTGGCTCTTGGACAACAAGTTACTGATTATTTGAGTTTTAAAGCTTTTATTCAACAACCAAATGCTCAAGAACTTGTTTCTTCGTCTGTTCCAGTTGGATATAAAGTGCGTAGATTAAAAGATAATACTCTAGTTGATGTAAAGGACATTTATGTTAAGCAAATAAAAGAACTTAGAGCAAACTAATAAAATTTTTATTACAGAAAAAAGGAAATCTTGTAACTAACGAGATTTCCTTTTTTTATTTCCCATCATTGAGAATTGATGTTTATTATTCTTATAAAATTAAGTTTTTATTTATAAATGATAAATAATTATGATCATAAAATCTTTGAGATTGATGAGGTCTATTTTATGCCTTAAATTTCAAAGGTAAATGCACGACTTTTTTGGTTTCAAAAAATTCATCTGTAAAAAAATTGGATATATTATATTGTGTTGCTTTTGGAAACAAAGCCAATTCCTCTGTTAAATCGCCACCTTTTAGATACAAAATCCCATTTTTGAGTTCGTGTTTGTTGATTTTTTTGATTTTGTCTTTTATCCAAGAAACAAAATCAGGCATATTGGTTACTGCGCGACTCACAATAAAATCAAAATCACCTTTCACGTTTTCAGCTCGAAGTTGCTCTGCTTTCACGTTTTTTAATTCCAATCCTTCGGCTACGGCTTTAACAACATTTATTTTTTTTAAAATAATATCTATCAAATAAAAACGAGTTTCAGGAAAAAGTATCGCTAACGGAATTCCTGGAAATCCTCCACCAGTGCCAACATCTAAAACATAGGTTCCTGGTTCAAATTTTTGAATTTTAGCAATTGCAAGCGAGTGCAACACATGTTTAGTATATAATTCATCAATATCTTTTCTTGAAATTACGTTTATTTTTGAATTCCAATCGTTATACAATGCTTCTAATTTTTCGAATTGAGCAATTTGAATCGTGGTTAAATCCGGAAATTGTTTAAGAATTTCTTCCATTTTATATTTTTTAACAAATGTAATACTTTACAATTAAAATATTTATCAGAAATTTGGCAAAGAAAATTAATTAAAAGTTAACTTTGCAAATTATTAAATAACACATATGAATAATCCTCAACCAACGTTCGCAAAATTAGATAGTTTAAAGTTTTTTAGAACTTTGAATTCTCGTGTGAACAATTATTTTAAAGACAATAATATTTCTAAAAATGGAAACTGGAAATTGGATTTAAAAACCATTATTCTTTTTACATTATTTACGGCTCCATACATCATTATTGTTTCTACTCCAGAACTTCACTTCGGAATACTGATATTGTTATCGTTTGTGATTGGTATTGGTATGGCAGGAATTGGAATGAATGTCATGCACGATGGAAATCATGGTTCTTATTCTAACAAACCTTGGATTAATAAGATCATGGGTGGAAGTATTTATATTCTTGCTGGTAACGTTTATTGTTGGCAAGTACAACACAATGTGCTACACCATACTTACACTAATATTCCTGGTCATGATGAAGATTTAGATGCTGGGCGAGTAATTCGATTTACGAAAGAGGCTAAATGGGAAAGATTCCATGCATTTCAGCACATATATTCAATTTTTTTATATGGTTTATTAACCTTTAATTGGTGTTTTACAACCGATTTTAGTCAAATGAAACGTTATCTAGATAGAGATTTATCTTATGGAGAAGTGAAAAGTCATCAATGGTTATGGTCAACACTTTGGATTTCAAAAATAGTATATTTTACAACTTGGTTGGTAATCCCAATGGTTTGCGGTGTATTATGGTGGAAAGTTTTAATTGGTTTTTTTGCAATGCATTACATAGCGGGTTTAATTTTGAGTGTTGTTTTTCAATTAGCACACATTACTGATGATACTACCAATCCTCATCCTGATGAAGCAAACGAAATTGATAACACTTGGGCCATTCACCAATTGTTTACTACTGTAAATTTCGCTCCAAGAAGTTGGTTTGTAAATTGGTACACTGGCGGATTGAATCACCAAGTTGAGCATCATTTGTTTCCTCATATTAGTCATATTCATTATGGGAAAATTGCAAAAATTGTAAAGGAAACAGCTGAAGAATGTAATTTACCATATTTCGAATATGAAACTATGACTAGTGCAGTCATAGCACACTTTAAACATTTGAAAGATCTAGGAGTAAAACCCGAATTGATTGCAGCATAATACAAAAAAGATGAGCCGAAAACTCATCTTTTTTTTGTTTAAAATCTTTTAAAAATTATCTTTACAAATCTTAAAAAGACATTTAAAATTCAAAATTTTTAGATTCTAATCATTTAATACATAAAACAAATAAAATGGAACATCTTCTTTCTGACAGAATCAACAATTTATCGACATCACAAACACTAGCGATGGCTGCATTGGCAAGAGAATTGAAAGCTCAAGGAAAAGACATCATTAGTTTGAGTTTGGGCGAACCCGATTTTAATACTCCAGATTTTGTAAAAGAAGCAGCAAAAAAAGCCATTGATGAAAATTATTCTCAATACACACCTGTTGAAGGTTATTTAGAATTGCGCGAGGCTATTTGTAGAAAATTCAAGCGTGATAATAATTTAGAATATAAACCTTCGCAAATTGTAGTTTCTACAGGTGCAAAACAATCATTATACAACTTGGCACAAGTTTTATTAAACGATGGAGACGAAGTTATTTTACCAGCGCCATTTTGGGTTTCTTATTCAGAAATTATCAAAATGTCTGGCGGAATTCCGGTTGAAGTTCCAACATCGGTTGACAATGATTTCAAAATGACTCCAGCACAACTTGAAGCAGCAATCACTCCGAAAACCAAAATGATTTGGTACAGTTCGCCGTGCAACCCAAGTGGATCCGTTTATAACAGAGAGGAATTGACTGCGTTATCGTTAGTTTTACTTAAACATCCAAATATTCTAGTCATTTCTGATGAAATCTACGAACATATTAATTTTTCTGGAACTTTTTGCAGTATTGCTTCTATTCCAGGAATGTATGAACGAACCATAACCGTTAACGGTGTTGCCAAAGCATTTGCCATGACTGGTTGGAGAATTGGTTATATTGGCGCACCAGAATTTATAGCAAAAGCCTGCACGAAACTTCAAGGTCAAGTTACATCTGGAGCAAATTCAATTGCTCAAAGAGCCACAATAACTGCTGTTGATGCTGACCCAAGTGTTTTGAAAGAAATGGTAAATGCTTTTCATTCTCGCCGAGATTTAGTGGTTGGTTTGGCAAAAGAAATCCCTGGAATTAAACTAAATATTCCCGAAGGTGCTTTTTACATTTTTCCAGATGTTTCTCATTATTTCGGAAAAACGTTACGTGGAAAAACCATAAACAATGCTGATGATTTTTCGATGTATTTGTTAGGTGAAGCCAATGTAGCAACGGTAACTGGTGATGCTTTTGGAAATCCAAATTGCATTAGAATATCTTACGCAACTAGCGAAGAAATTCTAACCGAAGCTATGAAAAGAATTGCAGCATCGTTGATTTAAAAATTCTATTAATCAACCATAAGTATCATTTATTTAAAATTAAAAGTGGCTATTTTTTATTAGAATGACTACAAACGATTAAATCAGAAATGGCAAAAATACTACTTTTAGGATCGGGTGAATTAGGTAAAGAATTTGCAATCGCAGCACAACGAATGGGTCAAACCATTATTGCTGTTGATAGTTATGCACATGCACCAGCAATGCAAGTTGCTCACGAATTTGAAGTAATTAATATGCTTGACGGCTCAGAATTGGACAGAATTGTTGCCAAACACCAACCCGATTTTATTGTTCCCGAAATAGAAGCTATCCGAACGGAACGTTTCTATGATTATGAAAAACAAGGAATCACGGTGGTGCCATCTGCGAAGGCTGCAAATTTTACAATGAATCGCAAGGCTATTCGGGATTTTGCTGCTAAAGAATTGGGATTAAAAACTGCCAATTATCGGTATGCAAAATCATTTGAAGAATTGACAATTGCTGTTTCTGAAATAGGAATTCCTTGTGTCGTTAAACCACTGATGTCATCGTCTGGTAAAGGACAATCGACCATAAAATCATTGTCTCAAATTGGCGATGCTTGGTTGTATGCCGTCGAAGGCTCACGTGGTGATGTAGTGGAAGTTATTGTTGAAGCATTTGTCAAATTTAATTCAGAAATCACTTTGTTGACTGTGGTTCAAAACAATCATCCAACTTTGTTTTGCGCACCAATTGGTCATCGACAAGAACGAGGCGATTATCAAGAAAGTTGGCAACCTGCTAAAATTTCGGATGTAGATTTGTTTGAGGCGCAAGATATGGCAGAAAAAGTTACAGAAGCGCTTGGTGGTGCAGGCCTTTTTGGTGTTGAATTTTTCTTGGCAGATGATGGCGTTTATTTTTCTGAATTATCGCCACGACCTCACGATACTGGAATGGTAACTTTGGCTGGAACACAAAATTTTAATGAATTTGAATTGCATTTACGAGCGATTTTGAGTTTGCCAATTCACCAAATTACTTTAGAAAAAATGGGTGCTAGTGCTGTAATTTTAGCAACAGAAAATTCTGAAAACCCAACGTATTCTGGAATAGAAAAAATCGCCCATTTACCAAAAACTGATTTTAGAATTTTTGGAAAGCCAACTTCAAGACCTTACAGAAGAATGGGTGTTGCGCTGGTAAATGACACACTCGATTCTGATGTAGAACAAATTGTTGAAAAGGCAAAATTTGCTGCAAGTTTAGTTTCGGTTGTTTCTTAGAAAATTCCTTCGGGATAAATTATGACTTTCACAATATATATTGGGGCTTCAAAAGTGTTTTTTAGTAATCCGTTTTTGTTCAATAAACTTCTGTATCCCACTCCTGCTCCTACTCCAACCCAATTGTTGATTTTGTAATTTACTTGCCCCGAAATTTCGTTCAGCACAAGTCCAACATTCACATCAGTTACAATTTCATCATCGATTTCTCTTGTGTATTTTGGTTTACCAAATCCAATTTGTTCTGTTAGATAGCATTCCCAATTTTTGTTTTTGTACACTATCCAATCATTAAATAAACTTACATACCAAAAATTAATAGTGTTGGTTTCTTGAACTTTTAATTTTCTATTGAAATATTCAATCGAAACTGGATTAACAATAAAGGAGGTTCCTAGTCCAAAACGGGTTAAATTTTTATACTGAACTCCAATTTTTGCGCCAAAAATTGTAATGTTTGTGTTTAGAATACTCGAAAAACGATTGTCTAATTGAAAAGCAAAAGCCCATTTTTTTGGGCTATTTTCTTGAGAGAAAATTGTGGTTGCAACAAAAATCGAAAATAGAACTAAAAACATTTTTTGCTTATTCATTGTTTAGTTTTATTGTAGGACTAAAGAAATTGAATTTGGTTTAATGGAATTTTAAAAATTCATTATTAGCCTTATTTTAGTTCAAAAAAAGCACAAAAAAACATGAAAACCATTACTGATTATCATGTTTCTTGTTTTAATAAAATATCAAAAAAAGTTATTCTTTGATAACTCTCATCACTTTTTCTTCATCACCAGATTTTACTTTTACAAGATAAATTCCTTTTGGTAAATTGGAAATGTCTAATTCGGTATTAGAATTACTTGTTTTATTGGTTTGAACCTCTTCACCAAACAAATTGTTTACGATAACTGAATCAATAGTTTTTGAATCATTTTTGATGTTGATTATTCCAGTTGTTGGGTTTGGGAAAACTGTAAAATTACTTATATTAATCGAATCTGTTTCTGTTTTTACATTTACTGGATTATCTTTAATATTGCTGTCATTATCATTTTTTGAAACGTTAGCATTAGCAGGAAAAGCATAAAATTCTATACCTTCGTAACTGTAACCAGAGCCACCATTTCCATATGAACTAAAGTTTGTGGTATAAAAATGGTTTTGCAAACTTGGACTATAATAACGGTAAACAGGAATTGTGCCAGGAGCTTGATAATTATAGGCATAAAATTCTATTCCTTCACTGGTATATCCAGCAGTACCATTAGCCATATATGTTTTAGTATAAAAATGGTCAACATATTGTGAATTAAAATATCTGTAAACGGGAATTGTTCCCTGTACATTATTGTAATTAGCATTAAAAGCAACTCCAATGTAACTCATACCAGCAATAGATCCATTACCAATAGTATTATAATTTTTGGTATAAAAATAATCGCCAGAACCTCCAGCAACTTGTCTGTAATAGTAAATAGGTTTTGGTCTAGTTACGATTAATTTTAATTTTCCGTAATAATAAATTTGTGGGTCATTTATATTCACAATACGAACATCTACAATAACACCTCCACAAGAGCGATAGTTATTCAAAGGTTCAACAGGACCAGAAGGACTAAAATCATCCAAAGAATAATCAGTAAGTGTATACTCATTACTATCTAAATTTTTATTAGCCATAACATTACGTATTATTCCGTTTGATAATGTTAGGTCAAAGTAAGCACCTCTTGAACCACCGGGGCAGAAAGCATCTCCAGTAAGAATTTCTTTACTAGCTAAAGTAAAATAAATAGTCCCATTTTGCCCACTCATGGACAGGCTTGATAGTAATACTAGAAAGCCAAATAATTTTTTTTTCATTGTTTTTAAATTTAATTGTTAAAACAATCTTATGATTGCTTTTACAAATTTAGAAACAACTCTATTTTTAAAATTTTTTTTTGGTCTATTTGCGGTCTACAAAAAAGAAAAAACGGATTATTTTGGGTCTACAAACAAGAACAAAATACAGTCAAAATTATGTTATTGAGTAAATTACAATATTTTTATATTGAATTCACAAAATCATCTAGATCTTCTTCTTTTTTTAAATCTAGTTTTTGTCGAAGTCGATATCGCGCCATTTTCATACTTTTGGGTTCGATATTCATGATATTTGCCATTTCTTTAATTCCGAGACCTAATTTGATGTAGCCACAGTATTTTAAATCTAATTTTGTGAGTGAATTAGACGATTTACCCTGTAAAGTCGAGAAAAAAACTGGGTTTGTATTTTCAAAACTCGATTTCAATAATTCAAATTCTTCATCAATTTCGATACTTTTATTGATTGTTCTAGAAATTGGTTTTAATTCTGAAGATTTAATTAATGATAATTTGTATTGTATTTCTTTTAGAATTTCTTTTTTGTTTTCAAGTTGTAAATTATTGGTCATCAATTCGTGTTGCAATTTTTCTTTTTGTTGGTCGGTTAATACTTTTTCTTGAATGGCAATTTTTCGTTCTCGATTTGCGATTTCTAGTTCTAGCATCGTACTTATTGCTTCATTTTCATTGGCTTTCAATTTCAATTCATAGGTATTTTTGCGAAACCTGAATGTTTTGTACATAAACGTTATTGCCAATAATCCAAAAATTGAGAGAATTACTAATAAATAATTTACTTTCTTGCGTTCATCAGCAATCAATGTCAATGATTTTATTTCTTTATCTTTTTGTAAAGTTTCAAATTTTATTGAAGCGTTGTAAACCGCATCATTATTGTCTTTATTATGCTGATCTGTTCTTGCTTTGTCGTACAGTTTAAAATATTTTTGATAACCTTCAAAATCATTTTTTAACTTGGATAATTTCATAAAGGAATTATAAAGTCGAACTCCATTAATTGGATTTGATTCTGATTCATTAACGGTATAAAACTCTAATTTTTTTAATGCCTCTTCAGCTTCATGAATATTTTTAGTTTCTGTATAGAAATTAAATTTTGTAACGTATATGACCATTAATGCCTCTTTATTACTATTCTTTAAAGAAATTTCCTCTGCTTTTTTTAAATATGGTAGTATTTTTTCAGATAACTTGTTATCGTCTGAATGTGATATATAACTATTTGCCAAATTAATGTAACCTCTGGCATGATCGCGACTATTTGTAATCATGTATTGAGTTTTTGATTCGATTATCTTAATTGCATTTAGATAGCAATTTGAAGAACTATCTAACAGCATTTTATTTGTAATTTCTTTATCTTCTGCCTTGTATTTAATAAACGCTGCCCAAATATTTAATCCTTTGGCTTCACAGATTTCGTTATTGCTTTCTTTTCCTAATTGGAATGCTTTTTGAGAATACTTTTCGAAAACGCTAATATTTTCATTTTCCATAAAATTTCTTGATAAAATTGCATAACCTGCAACCAGTTTATCATATCTTTTTTTTGTTTTCTCAAAATAATTAAAAGACTTCAAAACATGAAATACATATTTTTCTTTCTCATTTATGAGATAATATTTACAGGCTGTAAGAAAGTCACAATAGGCAATTACTTCCTCGTCTTTTGAGTTTTTTGCTATTAGATTACATTTATCCGAAATTTCAATCTGTTTTCGAATATTATTTCCTCTTCTGGCTACAGTTGCAATATAGTCATAAGCAATAATTTCTTTTTTTAAAGAATTTGATTTTTTTGCTAATACTAATGCTTTACCAGCGTAATCATAAGCTTTTACAGAATCAACTTCGGCATAGTTAAAACTGATATCACACAAATATTGAAATTTTTCATCTGTTGTTATCCTTTTTTGATTGATCAGTTTTAACAAAACTTCATTAGACTTTTGAGCCTCAACATTAACGAAAGTTGAAAATAAAATAAACGTAAAAAAGAATTTGAGAATAGAATTTTGGTTAATTTTCATGGTCGTTTTGATACTTGTTCATGGATTATATTGAACATTAAACACAATCTAAATTGCTTAATTAAATATGAAAAAACTGGGGGAATCTTTGTAATTATCTTATTGAAGTGGATTAAACTTATTTTAATTTGCTACAAAATAAGTTTAAACCACTTCATTTAAAAAACGAGCAGGCTTTTAGATTTTTGATTTAATATTCGGTTATAAAACTAAAAATTTTTATTGATTATAAAAATAAAATCAGTGAAAAATTAACGTGTAATTTTCTTTACATATTTTTTGTCTAACAATTAAAATTGTGAAATAAAATTCAATCGAATTTTATAAATAATTAAACCAATTTCCGAATAACTTTGGCTGGGTTACCAACTGCTAAACTATTATCAGGAATATCTTTAGTCACTACTGATCCTGCACCAATAGTACACCCATTGCCTATTGCAATTCCTGGAAGTATAATGGAGTTGCCACCAATCCAACAATCATTGCCAATAGTTACAGGTTTTGCAAACTCCGTTTTTTGTCGTTCAATAATATCCAATGGATGAGTTGCAGTATAAATTTGTACACCTGGTCCAATAAAAACATTGTTGCCAATAGTGACTTTCATTGAATCGAGTACAACACAATTTACATTAAAGTAAACATTTTCACCAGAGAAAATATTATACCCATAATCGCAGTGAAATGGTGGTTCTATATAAATTCGTTTGTGAGCGTTAGGTAACAACTCGCGAAGAATTTGTCGTGCATTTCCGTTCATTAAATATTCCGTAACATTCAATTTATGGAGTAACTTTTTGGCTTTTTGACGCTCCAAAACTACTTCTTTGTCGTTACCAAAATAATTTTCGCCTGCCAACATTTTCTCTTTTTCGGATTTCATTTGAAAACATTTTTTTGAAACCACAAAAGTAAATGAGTTTATTCAAATACTTAGATAAACTCATTTACTATTTATGGTTTGAAATTTTTATATCAACTACTTTTTCTTCACGCTAATATTATCAAAAGTTGAAACATCTATAACTTCTTCATTATCTACGTCAAAAGAAATTTTTATACTATCTCCAACGATGGTAACCGGAAGTTGATTTGAAATTTGTGAGGAACCTACAAAAATATTTGGATAGTCTTTTACTTTGAAATAGTAAAAACTATTGCCATTTTTTACGTCATTTTGAATTCGAGTTACTAGTGATTTGAGTTCTTTTTTTGACGATGAACTAGTGGTGTTAATCTTGCTTCCGTTTGTATTGAATACATTTTTATATGAAGTTAACGTTTCGCGCATGGTGTTCCCTACTCCAACAATTGTGTAGTCAGAAATAGCGACCATTGCATACATTTTGACCAATCCTCCTTTATCTTTTAATGTCATAACATAGGTTGGAATGTTGTTGATGTTGTATGGAATTGGCAATGAAGCATTATACCCTTTTTCTTGAACTTTTCCTTGTGCCGAACTTTGAGCCGCATATTCTGTTGCTCCACCCTGCTTGTAGAATGTTGCTTCTTTGGTTCTAGTGTCTACAAGAACAAAACCAACCGCAGATTCATCTTTACCAACTGATGTCAAGCCAGTGTACCAATATGATTTATGATTTTCACCGTAAACTAATGTCAAACCTTCGGTGATTTTTAACTTGTTTGCATTTGAGAAGTTCCAATATCCATTTACATATTCGCCCCAATCATTCAATTGATCTTCAACGAAAGCAATTGGCTGAATTCTATCTATCCAAAGTGGTGTGTTGGCAATCGAATATTCTTTAATTGTTCCAGTTTGACAATCAACCGTCAAAACTCCTGTGGCATCATTTCCAGCAAAGCCTATTTTTTTAACATACTTAGTTACAACCCAAAATGGTTTTCCTGTATCATCAATTTCAAAACTAAAATCGGTTAAACCAACTGTATTGTATCCATTAAAATACAAATATCGCTTGGTATCATCTTGAAAATAGGCATTTTTTTGGTATTTAATTTTTATGTTTTTCCCAGCAATTTGTTGTACCAATTTCACGTCTCGCTCATTCGTTGCAGATACCATTACATAACCTGCTGTTCCTTCTTGATTGTTCAACCATTTAAAAAAACCTGAATGCAACAAAGGCGCAACCCAATATAATTCGTTGTTTACTTTTTGAATACAAAACTCTCCCAACTCAACTTGAGAACCAAGAGCTGGCTGTGAACCTAATATTTTTTCGCCTAACAAATATGCCAAATTTTCATCGACAACTCGAATTTCATCGATTGAAATTGGAGCGATATGATTCGTCAATTTATCGCCTGTTTTGACTTTTCCAATCAAAGTTTGATAATCAGAAGTCCTCAACAAAGTGGAACTTGTGATTAACGGTAAAACAATCATGTAAATCAAAAGTACAGCAATGATTAAAAAGAAAATTTTACTCGGTTTTTTATTCATAACATACCGATTGCCAATTCTTGTAATTGAAAAACTTGTGTTATAAAATAAAATCATACCAACCAAAACCAACAACACAAACGCCAATTGTGTAAAACCATAAGCAAATACTGGCATTGTTATGTAAACCATAACAAATAAAACCAATATAATACTTGCAATCGAAATAATTTTTTTCATTTTTAAGAAATTAGATTCTGTTATTATACGTACACAATCTATTATTGTTACAATTTTTATTTCAATTTTTTTATTTAAACAAAAAAGCCTTGCAAAATGCAAGGCTCTAATTTTCTAATCATCAGAATTTAGTCTGCGTTTTCGTCAGCAACATCTGGAGTTTCGTCTGCAAAATTGTGAACTTTTTCTTTAACTGTTTCTACAGCATCATTTGCTAAATCCCCTGCTTTTTCGATTACATTTCCTGCAGTTTCTTTTACAGAATCTACAATTCCTGCTACAGTTGCGCTTGCAGCAGGAATGTATTCGTCTACTTTTTCTTTAGCCATGTCTACATAAACTTCTGCTTTTTCGACTAAATCGCCAGCAACTTCTTTACCTTTTTCGATTGCTGAATCTGCAAAATCTTCTACTTTGTCAACTATTTCTTCAACTTGTTTGTTGTTTTTTCCAAATAATCCCTTGATAAAACTTCCTAGTCCCATTTTTTTTTGATTTGTGTTAAGAAACAAATTTACATTTTTTTTATGATAATTCTAATTTTTTTAGAATTTCATTAAAATCAATACTTGGTTGTTGACACGATTTGTTTTCACATAAATAAAAAAGTGTTTCGCTTTTTTGATATCGATTTTGTAAAAAAGGCAATTCTGATTTTTTTTCAGTTCCTGAAATCATTAAATTTGGCAGGTACTTTTGATTTACTTTTTTTGAAAATTCTAAGACATTTTCGCCACATATTGCAAGCTCTTTATTTGATTTAGAAAAATTCATAAATACATTCAACCAATTTGAATATGCCGATGGATAATCTATATTTGGAAGAATATGATGTATCATTTTAAGACAAATTTTTTCGTAATGTTGGTTTTCATAATACACACTCATTTTATAAAGATTGTTTGCCATGACTGAATTTGATGCCGAAATTACGTTGTCTTCGGTTTCGAAATGTGGTGCAATGAGTTGTTCGTCTAAATTTGATTTGAAACTAAAAAATGAAGTTTCTGTATCATAAAAATGATCTAAGCAATAATCTGTTAATTGTTTACTTTTTGTGAGCCAATTATCGTCGAAAGTAACTTCATACAAAGCAATAAATGATTCAATGACAAGTACATAATCTTCGAGAAAACCATTTATTTTTGCTTTTTTATTTTTGTAGGTATGAAATAAATTTCCGTTTATTGAAATGAGATTGTCAGAAATAAAACGAGCACTTTTTTGTGCAATTTCTAGATAATTTTCGTTTCCGATGGCTTTGTATGCATCTACAAAACCTTTCAACATTAGAGCATTCCATGAGGTTATTATTTTATCATCAAGTCTTGGTTTAAAGCGTTTTTCACGTTCTGTATAAAGTAATTTTTCCCAAGATTGTTTTTTGATTTGAAGTAACTCAATCGAAATTTTATTGTTTTTTGCGATTTGCTCCAAAGGTTGATTTTGAATTAAAACATAATTATTGTGTTCCCAAAAACCAAACTCATTGACATTGAAAACTTCAGAAAATAATTCGAAATCTTGATTTAGTATAGATTGTAATTCGGGTTTTGTCCAAACATAGAATGCGCCTTCTTCGAGATGGTTTTTTGTGTTTAACGAATCGGCATCTAGAGCTGAAAAAAAACCACCTTCTTTTGTGAGCCATTCTTTTTCGACGAATTGTAATGTTTTTTCAATAACTTCTTTATATAGTGGATTTTGAGTTAGTTTGTATGCATCTGCATATAATGTAACTAATTGCCCGTTATCATAAAGCATTTTTTCGAAATGTGGAACATGCCATTTTAAATCTACTGAATAACGGGAAAAACCGCCATAGATGGTGTCAAACAATCCTCCATATGCCATTTTGGTTAGTGTAAGATTTACAAATTCAAGTAGTTTTTCATCTTTATGTTGATAAGCAAATCGCATCAAAAAAGCATAATTGTTTGGCATCATGAATTTTGGTGCACGTGCCATTCCGCCAAATTCTAAATCAAAACTTTTTTTCCATTTTTCTACTAATGGAATCAATAGTTGTTGCGATAGTTCGGCTTCGACATTTTGATTTTGGATTACAAAAATGGATTGCATTCCGGATTGTAATTTTTCGGCATAATCAATCATTTTTTCTGGATTTTCATGATACAACTCTTGTAATTGTTCTAAAGAATTGATCCATTCATTTTTTCGAAAATAGGTGCCACCCCAAATTGGTCTTCCATCGGGCAGGCAAACCACATTCATTGGCCAACCGCCATGATTAGTCATTATTTGAACCGCTTTCATGTATACTGCATCGACATCTGGTCGTTCTTCACGATCTACTTTTATGGATGTAAAACCTGAATTCATTACGTTTGCTACTTCTGAATCTTCGAAACTTTCATGCTCCATGACATGACACCAATGGCATGCCGAATAACCAACACTTACGACTATTAACTGATTTTTTTGTTTTGCGAGTTCAAGAGTCTCTGAATTCCAAGCGTTCCAATAGATTGGATTGTTGGCATGTTGTAATAAATACGGGCTGGTTTCGAGATGGAGTTTGTTCATGAATGTTGGTTTTTAGCCCCGAGTGAAGTGGAAAGCATTTTGAGAAAATTGCTATTTTTTCTAGAAAAAAAACAACGACCAGCGGAAGTTCGTTTTTTGACTAAGAAAAATAGCAATTGCGATAAAATCTTGGAATGGAAAGCGGGATTGGCTTCGAAAAAAAAGCGTCTCGATGGGAAACGCTTTTGATTTATTAGAGTTTTATTCGAGTTCGAAAGTGAGTTTGAGGTTGACTCTAAACTCGGTTACTTTACCATCTTTTACTGCTGCGCTTTGCTCTTGAACGTAGACCGAACGAATGTGTTTTACAGATTTTGATGCTTTTTCAACTGCTTTTTTTGTTGCATCTTCCCAACTTGTTTCTGAACTAGAAAGGACTTCGATTACTTTTAGTACTGCCATGATTTTTAGTTTTTATGATTAGAACTATAAATGTACTTCTTTTTTTTGAATTATGCATTGATGGCTTCGACTTTTATGTCTTCGTCTTTGAGCATGTCTTTGAGCATGTTCTCGATTCCACTTTTGAGCGTGAATGTCGAAGATGGACAACCACTACATGCACCTTGAAGTACTACTTTTACTCGTTTTTCTGAAGCATCGTAAGAATCGAATAAAATATTTCCTCCATCGGCCTGAACGGCAGGTTTGACATATTCTTCGAGAATATTAATGATTTGTTGTGAAGTGGTATCGAGATGATCGAAGTTTTTGATTTGTTGTTTTTCTTGTTTTGAATCGGGTAAAATCATAGTTTCGTCAAGAACTGTCCCACCATTTTCAATGAATTGTTTGATGAAAGTTCTGAGTTCGAGTGTGATTTCTGACCAATCGTTCACATCGTACTTAATGACTGAAACGTAATTTTCATCTATAAAAACCTCCTTTACAAACGGAAATTTGAATAATTCTTTTGCTAATGGCGATGCTGAGGTTTCATCGATATTTTTGAATTCAATAGCGTTCTTGGTCAACATTCTGCTCACAACAAATTTCAATGCTGAAGGATTTGGCGTGGTTTCGCCATAAACTGTTATGGGTTGTTTGGCAGATTTGTTTTCGTCAACTGTGATGATTTTTCCGCCTTTGTTCACAAAATCTTCTATTTGTTCGGCTACTGCATCTTGAACATCTGTCCATTCAACAATATTGTAACGCTCAATAGCAATAAAATTTCCAGAAATGAAAACGGTTTTTACAAACGGCAAATAGAATAATTGTTTCGCTAATTCAGAATTTTTTGCTTCATCAATATTTTTGAATTCAAAACTTTCGTTTTGAGTTATGAAATCTGGGAATTCAAATTTGATTATTGCCTGATTTTGAGTTGTTTTTATGTTTATTTTAAGCATTTTGTATGTATTTTTTACAAATTTAACGAAGTTATTTAGTTTGATTCTTTATATTTGAATTTTTAAACTAAAAATTAACATAAGATTATATAAACTTCTATTATTATGAAAAAAATATTATTCCTTGTTTTATTTGTTTGTTTTTGCTCTTTGAATTCTTTTTCTCAACCCATCAATGTTAATTCAACAACATACACCGTTCCTCAATTAGTCCAAAATGTACTTTTTGGCGGGGGCACATCTGCGTCTGGTTGTGCTGGTTCTGTTTCCAATATAACGTGGAGCACTGGTACTAACTTTACTGGAGGAAACCCAAACGGAATTGGTTATTTCACAAATACGAACCCTAATTTTCCACTGCAAAATGGAGTAGTCATGACCACTGGTAGTTTGGCTGAAGTTCCAGGTCCTAATTCGGATATTTTGGGCGATGGTACAAATGTTTGGACGGGCGATACTCAACTTCAAACCTACATTCAAGGGCTTGGAATAGATCCTACTTTGACAACATACAGAAACGCCTCAATAATTGAATTTGATTTCGTTCCTTTAACTACTACAATGAGTTTTGATTTTTTATTTGCTTCTGAGGAGTATGGTGATTTTCAATGTGAATTTGCTGATGCTTTTGCTTTTTTTCTAACAAATAATACTGCTGGAACTCCTGCAACGAATTTAGCATTGGTACCTTCCACAACTTCACCTATATCTGTTTTAACTATTAGAGATGTGGCCAATAACCCGGCTTGTGGGTCGGTTAATCCAACTTTTTTTGGACAAAGTAATGAGAATTCTGCTCTATTTCCAAATGCTGAAAATAGTGCTGCAATAAATTTTAATGGACAAACTATTAAAATGACTGCAAACTCGATAGTTATTCCTGGAAATACCTATCATATAAAATTAGTTATTGCTGATAGAAACGATACAAATTATGATTCTGTTATTTTTTTAGGTGGTGGTAGTTTTAATATTGGTCAAAACCTGATTTCTGGAACTGGTGCTTTATCTGGACTTAATAATTTTACTATTGCTAATAGTGCTGCTGTTTGTGATGGCAAAACTTTAACTTTACAAGCAGGAATATCTGCAATTCCTGGAGCAAACTATGCTTGGACTAGAAATGGTTTTCCAATTGGAGGTAATACATTTACCTTACTTGTTACACAGCCTGGAACCTATGGAGTTACAATAACACAAACTTCTGGCTGCGTTCAAACAGATAGTTCTGTCGTAGAATATTTTCCTGCTTTTAATATTACAAACCCAATTACTTTAAATAACAGTTGTCCTTCTGGTCTTTTTAATCTTAGAGATAATAATGCAATTATGCTCAACGGCCAACCTGTTGGAACTTATCAATTCAAATATTATTTGACCCAACAAGCAGCGATTGATCAATTTCCACCATCACAATTGGCACCCAACCCAACGGCATTTTCTGGTACTAATGGACAAACAATATATGCGGCTATTACAAAAGGGGCTTGTTCAGAAGTAAGATCATTTACTCTAAACACAATCTCTTGCGGTCTGTCAGCCACAAACAATAGCCCCGTTTGCACAGGAGGAACATTTGATTTATTTTGTACAATTGCACCAGCGGGTTACACGACATACACTTGGTCTGGACCCAATGGATATTCCGCAGTTGGACAAAACCAAAC
>JANPDC010000063.1:0-9505 GCA_031431275.1 Bacteroidota bacterium | reverse complement strand
TTTTTGGGTGGAAAAATGGCGAAAAAAATATTCGAAAGACTAAAAATGCCCTTGAATAACAAAATGAAGTTTGTACAAAAAATGGTCATGATGAGTTCTCGACCAATCGTACTTTCTCAAGATTTAGTTACTGATTCTGCTGTTCGTAGGCTGGTCTTTGATGCTGGCGATGATGTAGAAAGTTTGATGATTTTGTGTGCAGCTGATATTACGACTAAAAATCCTTCAAAATTTAAAAAATACCACTGCAATTTCGAAATTGTTCGTCAAAAAATTATTGAAGTTGAAGAACGAGATTCTGTTCGAAATTTTCAACCTCCAATTTCAGGTGAAGAAATTATGGAAATTTTCAATTTGAAACCTTCTCGTGAAATCGGAATTTTGAAAGAAGCAGTTAAAGAAGCCATTCTGGAAGGTGAAATCCCAAATGAATATCAATCTGCTTATGAATTTGTTTTGAAACGTGGAGCAAAGTTGGGGTTAGAAAAAATTAATTAAATTTTGTAAATCGTTAATCAATTTATAAATCGAAAATTCCTTAACTTTGATGTAAATATTTATAATATGAATGTAGCCGAAATAAAATCGAATATTATTAATGAAATTTCATTGATTGAAGATTTAAAAAAGTTAGAAGATATTACTGAATTTCTTGGTATAAATATGACCAAAAAAGATGTTTATATTTTTTCAGATTTACAAAGAATAAAAATCTTAAATTCTTTAAAACAAATTGAAAATGGCAACGTTTTGACAAGTGAAGAAGCTGAGAAAGATATTCAAAAACGGCTAGAATAATAGAGTGGAGCATTGATGCTCAAATTTCTAGAAGAGCAATATTTAGTTATTGGAACAATAGAAATAAATCAAAATTGTATAGTCGAAAACTCAACAAACAATTTCTTGAATCATTAAATTTAATATGTAATTTTACAGAAATAGGAAAACCTACTGATTTAATTGATGTAAAGATTAGAATCGAAAGTCATTTCGAACTTATTTATAGAATTTCTGAATCAAAACTAACAGTTATAGATATTTTCGATACCAGACAAAATCCATTAAATCATCCTATAAAATAAAAACTGAAATTAGTTTCAGAATCAATGAAAAATATCTTTCTCAAAACAGCAAAAATCTCCCTAATTTTAGTATATTTAGTAATCGTTGCAGGAGCATTGGTCAGAATGACAGGTTCAGGAATGGGTTGTCCAGATTGGCCTAAATGCTTTGGATATTACATTCCACCAACTGATATTAAAGAATTATTGTGGACACCAAATCACAAATACTCTAAAAGTCAAGTCATCATTAAAGATGAAAAGCTATTAGTTGCCAACTCTGATTTTGTTTCTTCAACAACATTCAATGCAAGTCAATTTCGACCTTATACTAAACACGATTATGCGGTTTTTAACGCTATCGAAACTTGGATTGAGTATATAAATCGATTAATAGGTGCTTTGGCTGGATTTTTAGTTTTTATAATGGCCGTTTTTTCTTTTTACCATTGGAATAAAAATCGAAAAATTACACTATTTTCTTGGCTAACGGTTTTCTTGATGGGATTTCAAGGTTGGCTGGGCGCACGTGTTGTTTATTCAGTTTTGAATCCGGTAAAAATTACTATTCATATGATTGTTGCCCTAGTAATTGTTGGGGTTTTGCTGTATATTATTAAAAAAACGAGTGATATAAAATCAAATTTTATTACTGATTCAAAATTTAAAAATATCGTAATTGTAACACTTTTACTTACTTTCTTTCAGATTATTCTTGGCACACAAGTGCGACAATATGTAGACGAAATGGTTAAAATTTTAGGTTATAACCAAATGCAAAAAGTATTAGTAAATCCTGAAATTACGTTTTATGTCCACAGGTCATTTTCGCTGATAATTCTTGGTTTGAATGTATTTCTCTTTTTAAGAAACAGAAAATTAAATCTTGGATTTCAGAAAATAAATTTAGTAATGACTTTAATCGGAATCGAAATTATATCAGGAATGGCGATGTATTATCTTGATTTTCCTTATACTTCGCAACCCATTCATTTAGTTATTGCCTCACTATTATTTGGGGTTCAGTTTTATTTATTTCTTGAAAATCATAAACTAATAAACCATGAAAACATTTAAAATTTTGGTTTTTATCCTTTTAACAAATTCAATTATGGCTCAAAATTTCATTGCAAATAACGAAAAAAGTAAAATTGGTTTCGTTATCAAAAATATAGGCTTGAATGTAAATGGAATTTTTTCTGGTTTGCAAGGAAAGGTGCTTTTTGATACTAAAAACTTGGATAAAAGCGAAATAGATGTTTCTGTAAACTCAAATTCAGTGAATACTGATAATAATGCTCGAGACAAACATTTGCGCCAATCTGATTATTTTGATGTAGAAAAGTTTCCACTAATTACTTTTAAATCTACTAAAATTGAACCTGCAACCAGATTAAACAGATACAATGTTGAAGGAAATTTGACTATTAAAGGAATTTCTAAACTTATAAAATTTGAGTTAATAACTACTGAAAAGGAAAACAATCTTGAACTTAAATGCAATTTCGAAGTAAATCGTAGAACTTTTAAAGTGGGTGGAAATAGTTTGGTATTGTCTGATAATGTAAAAATGAATTTGAACATTATTTGTGTAAAATAACTCCAATAAAACCTAACAGGTTTTTAAAACCTGTTAAGTTTATATTTTAGAATTAATTCATTACACCAATTTCTAATTCTTCGATTATTTCTTCAAAACTTGGTAATTTTATAGTATCGATTAATTGATCCTCTAACAAATTTGCCCAAGATTTTATATATTGTATAGTATCTGATTTTAGGTTTCTATTTAAAAATGAAACTCCCATTTTGTTTAATATATCAGTATCTGACAACCACTCTAAGTGACGTAAATCTTGGCGTGTAAAACCAAAATCCATCATTTTTTCAATAATTAAATCCATTGGCAACCCAGAAGTTGGACAGTAATCTATGAGTTGTTCTGACCAATCACCACGTTTCTCAAGTGCATATTTCTGAATTTCTGCTCTAGAAAATGATGTTATAGTTTGTGCTAAATTACCACAATTACAACTGCCCATGTGTCCCCATTCATAACGGTTTCCATTTTCAAGTTGTGTTGCAGTTTGCCGTAAAGCATGAATAATTTTTAAAGAAGGATTTGCCATTTTAATGTTACATTATAAATTGATAGAAATATACTTTGTTACTTTTTGTACAATAAAATATTAACAAATATAAAAAACATAAAAATAAAACTAGATAAACAAATTGTAAATTTATTTGTATTTTTGCAGTTCGACTATATTGTCATTTATTTTTAGATTCATTTTAATGTCTAAACTTGCTAAAGCCGATAAGTTTTTAGATTTATCAGATTACGGAAGACCTTTTGGAAAATTACTTGCCAATTCTTTAAAAAATACTCGCTTCACTCCTATTCATGTTACTTTACTTTTTGTAGTTTCGGGACTAATATCAATCTTTTTTATTTTAATGGGTAACTATTTTTGGGCTGGTTTTTTTATCATCCTTAAATCAGGAATTGATGCTGCCGATGGCGAATTGGCACGTCTCAAAAACACACCTTCCTATGTAGGAAGATATCTTGATAGTGTTTCAGATATCATTCTCAATTTTTTGTTTTTAATGGCAATATGTTATGTTTCAAAAACTAGTTTTTGGTTGACTTTATTAGCATTTATTTGTATTCAATTGCAAGGTACTTTGTACAATTATTATTACTTAATCTTGCGACATAATTCTGTTGGAGGAGACACAACGAGTCAAATTTTTGAGCATAAAACGCCTATTGCATTACCTGGAGAATCTCAAAAAAACGTAAATCTTTTGTTCGGAATTTATACAATTGTATATGGTGTTTTTGATAAAATAATTCACTTTTTAGATCCAGAAGCTTACAAAGTAAAAACCTTTCCAAATTGGTTCATGACTTTGGTTTCCGTTTATGGTTTGGGATTTCAATTGCTAATTATTGCTGTAATGTTGCCTTTCAATTTAATTGAATTTATAATTCCATTTTTTATTTATTTTTCAGTTTTGATTGTTTTTATGATTAGCATTCGAAAAATATTTTTTACAAGTTAGCATTGTATAAAAAATTCCCGTTTTGAAATAAACTTGAAAATGATATGGAGAAAACATTTTAATTATTTTAAAATTACCTTTCCATATAATTTTTTATTAAATATCTGAAAAACAATATATTAAAAACCATTTTTATTATAATAATCCAAAATAAATCAGTCCAAAAATCATTTCTTTTCTTTTAAACAGATAAAATAAATTAACACAAACTGAGCCACCAAACCACTTTTTTAATTACTTTTACTCAAACCTAAACCATAAAACCACACAATCTTGAAAACCATACTGCATTTTTTATGCCTTTTTTTTGTATTAACAATCATTGCACAGGAAACGCCAAACAAACAAAAAATTGACAGTTTGTTGGTGTTAGTTGAGAAAACGAAAGTTGATACTTTGAAGGTGAATTTATATTTCGAAGTTTGTAAAAATTACAGAAAAATTGATCCAAAAAAAACAGAGTTTTACAATGTTAAACTTTTTGAACTATCACAGAAGTCAAATTTTCAACGTGGCATTGCCCATTATTATCATGTTAAAGCTATGGCTCCTTTTTATAAAGGCAATTATAAGGAAGCTTTAATGAATATTGAAGTTGCAACAAAAAAATATTTATCTGTTAATGATACAAAAAACTATTTAGGTGCTATTTATATTCTTGTACACTCAACTTGGAAATTAGGAAATAATTCATTAGCAAAAAAAATTATATTAGAAACAATAAAAAAATCTGAAAAAAATAAATATATTGAACAAATAGCAAGTTTACATTATTCTTTAGGCTGTATTTATAATGAAGAAAGTGATTTTAATAATGCACTACAACATTTAGAGAAATCACTACCTTTATACAGAAAATTAAACAATAGTTCATCCGTTTTACGTTGTTTTAACGAGATTGTGATTATTTACACTTCAACTAATCAATTAGATAAAGCACTTTATTACTCAAATAAATCAATTGCAGAGGCTACTAAAAAGGACTATGATTCTAAAACTTATCGCTCTATTTTGGCAAATAATGCAAACATATATATTGAATTAAAAGATTATAAAAAAGCATTAATTAGTGCAAATAAAGCACTGACCTCCAGTAAAAAAAATGATGATACTGGTGATTATCATTATAATATGAATACTATTGCTGCAATATATGCCAAACTTGGCAGTTTTGATAAAGCTATTCAAAACGCTACAATAGTGATGAAGGAAACGAATAACGATCAAACTTTTGAAACCTGTTATGAAATTTTGGGAGAAGTTTACTTTAATTTAAAAAAATATGATAAAGCAAAGTTTTATCAAGAAAAATTAATAACCAAATTGTTGACAACAAATGATTACTTTTATTTTGGTAATGTCTTTGAAGAAATTGCAAAAACAGAATATGCTTTAGGTAATTTTGAATGTGCTTTTAGTTATCAACAAAAGTATATGGAAATTAAAGACCAAAATGAAAAAGTTAAAAACAGTCAAAAGTTAAAAGAACTACAAACCAAATTTGAAGTAAAAGAAAAAGAGTTAGAATACAAACTATTAAAAACCGAAAAACAAAAAAGTGAATTTTTACTCCAGAAAAAAAATAAGCAAGTCCAATTTCAAAATTTTTTTATTGCTTTATTTTTTTTAGCAGCTATTATTGGATTTTACATCTACAATCTCATAAAAAAGAAAAATGTTTTATTGACCATAAAAAATAACGAAATCGAAGCCAAACAAACTGTTTTAGAGGCTACTCAAGAAGAATTGAATGCTTCTTTACAAACTAAAGAGGTCTTGCTAAAAGAAATTCACCACCGTGTAAAAAACAACTTGCAACTCATTATGAGTTTGTTGAACATTCAAGCCCAACAACAAAATTTTACAACCATTGAAGATTTTATGGAAAAATCGCAAATGCGCATTAATTCACTTTCGCTTATTCATGAAAATTTGAATAGTAATGGGATTTATGAAAAAGTGAATTTTCAACAATATGTGAGTAACTTAGTTGATAATATTAAAAAAAGTTTTTTACAACCTGCCAACAACATTCATTTTGAAATAGAAACCAATCAAATTGTTTTACCAATTGATACTGCAATTCCTTTGGGGATAATTATCAATGAGTTAACCACAAATGCCATTAAACATGCTTTTTCTGGAGATCAAAACAACCAAGTAATCATTAGCTTAACAAAAAAAGATGGTCGGTTCAAACTAATTTTTCAAGACAACGGAACAAATAAAACAGCACAACAACCCAATCAAAAATCAATAGGACTTGTTTTGGTCAACCTTTTAGTTGCTCAATTAAAAGGTAAACTAACCACCGATAATGATTTTAAATACACCATAGATTTTCAAGCAAAATCATAAAAAAGCAACCTATGAAAAAGAAAATACTTGTTGTTGAAGACGAATTTATTATTGCTTTTGATATCAAAAACATTCTCGAAGCCGATGGTTTTGAAGTAATCACTAACATTGACAATGTTACTGATGCAATAACAGCCATTGAAGTATATCAACCAAATTTAGTGCTTATTGACATAAATCTCAATGGAACTAAAGATGGTATTGATTTAGGGCATTATTTATTAACCAAAGATCAAATACCCTATTTGTACATAACCTCTAACGCTGACAACTTGAGTTTAGATCGTGCCAAAGCTACCAGACCACAGGGTTATATTGTCAAGCCATTTAAACCCATTGACCTCAAAGCGAGCATTGCGATAGTACTAAACAATTTCGTACACAAAAAAATTGACACTACTCGCCACGCTGTCGAATTGACCAATACGACTTTTAAAATCAAAGAAGTCATCAAGTACATCAACCAAAACCTTTACGAAAAAATAGAACTTGACCAACTCGTAGCACTAACTCCTTGGAAAAAACAACATTTCATTTCTGTTTTTAGTGAGCAAGTGAGCAAGACACCCTATCAATACATTTTAGAACGTAAAATAGAACATTCCAAAACGCTTGTGCAACAAAAAGACCTGTCACTAAACAACATTGCTTTTGAGTTGGGTTTTGCCTCTTATACTAACTTTAGCAAAGCATTCAAAAAAATTGAAAACTGCACTCCAGTACAATTTCGAGAACGAATTATAAAATAAACTTCTATTAATTTTAATGTAATAGTTTTGGTTGCAGTTTTTAAAATTTTCAAGTTTTAAATTCTACATATTTTTATACAAATTAAAATCAATCAATTAGTATGAATTTTTGTAGTTTCTAGTGAAAAAAATTAGAACTTAAGTAACAAACCAAAAATTAATACTCTAGACTCTTTTTATATCCCAAAAGTAAACATTTAAAAAAAATCCTAATTATTGACTAGTCAGCATCATTTTTGAATAGCAATTTATTTTTGATAATGTTATTTTTATGTTTGAAAATAAAACTATTTATTTTCAAATGTAAAACTACTACTCACTTTTAAAATCAAATGCTCATGTATGTAAACTCTTCTTAATCGATTATTTTTTAGAACAAAACTTATTTACAAACTATTAAAAATGAAAAAAATAATATTATTTCTTCTACTTCTTCTATCAAAATTTAATTCGATAGCGCAATGCACCTCAGATCCAATGTCAGGGGGTGCAACATTTGTTAGTATTCAATTAGGAGCAATTACAACTCAAGAATGCACAAAATTTACAGAGAGGCTAGCCTTTTAATTAGCCTTTAGAATTCCCCAATTAGGTTGGGTGGCAAAAGATCATGAATTTCAAAAAAATCAAATTGTTTAACCAAAAAAGTATTTTAATTATGAAAAAGCAGATATTAATGTTTATGGTACTCGTTTTATCGAGTTTTAAGTTGCTAGCTACTGATTACTATGTATCAACCAGCGGAAATGATAATAATAATGGTAGTTTAAGTAGCCCGTGGCGGACTGTTTTAAAGGCTTGTACATCAGTGCCAGCTAATGCAGGTCATAAAATAAACGTTGGAGCAGGTTTGTTTACCGAAACAAATTATCTGATAGTTCCAGCAGGCGTAAGTATTGTAGGGGCTGGGTCTGGTGCTACAACAATTAATGTAAACAAATACTACGACGTAGCACAAAATTTGAATTCTTGCGTTGCTAATGGTAGTACATATGTTGCATGGGCACCAGCCATTGATAAATTTTGTATGCAAATTCCAAATGGTTCTAACCAAGTTATAAAAGGCTTTAAGATGGACGGTCAGTCAAGAACTTGCCACGGTGCTATCTACATGGAGTCGGGTAGCAATGTAATTTTTGACGATTTAAACATACAACGCTTTAAATTTACTGGGTTGTGGATTTACACCTCTACCAACTCTGAAATAAAGAACAGTTATTTTCAAGATAATTGTTTTGGTACTGCCAACCAAGATGCAGGCAATATTATGTTTCATGCCAACACTAATTTGTTAATTCATGACAACACCATTCTCGAGACTGGTGTGATGAGTGGCAAAGGAGGTTATGGAATAAAAACATATTCAAAACTCTTTGTAAATGCTTGTTTTTGGACCACTTGGGATGCAAATTGGAATGCTGTTGCAGAAGGAACTAAAATTTACAATAATACAATTACAGTTCCACCGCTAGGTACTTGGAAAGCTGGAAATAATGATGTGCCATGTATTACAATAGAGTTTAATGGGTTGACTGGTAAAAATTGTAAAATTTATAATAACACACTCAACAACCATATTTCACTAATAGGAGTCAGAGGGACAGGTTATGATTTTCAGTCTTTTGATGTATACAATAATTATTTCAATCTTGGAAATGAGTATCGCTACGCTTGTGAGGCAGATGCGCAGGGAATGGAGTTTCGTTACAATTATGTATTTGGGGGGTTTTATCCTCTTGCAATATGGGGAAATAATGCAAAGGTAACAAATTTAAAGATTCATCATAACGTTTTCGATTCTCAACTTAGTAATCAAGCTATTGTTCGTGCAGAAGATGGAAAAATTTTTAAAGATCTTAAATTTTACAATAATACAGTTATTGATGTGAATGGTGTTTCTTCAATTTTCAGATCGGGCATAAAAGAGGCAACAACTGATTCACCTAGAATTGTAGGCAGTTTTACAGATGCTGATATTCGTAATAATATTTTTATGTCAACGTCTCCTCGGTCAGATTATTTTTCGAGTGGAATACTTAACGGAACGATTGCCCATAATGGCTTTCAAAACATCCCAGCTAAAGGTACAAACGCCATTAGTGGAGATATGAAATTAACCCTAACAGGTAATAAACCAGCCCCTTATGCTACTTTACAGAGTAGTAGTCCCGCTATTAACAATGGGGTTATTATTTCAGGAATTACTGATGGTTATATAAGCATCCCAGAAAGAGGCGCATTTGAGTTTGGTGCAACTCCATGGACGGC
>JANPDC010000062.1:0-39502 GCA_031431275.1 Bacteroidota bacterium | reverse complement strand
GTTTATCTAAACCTCTTAACATAGAACCACCACCTGCAAGGTATATTCCTGTATTGTAAATATCCGCAGCTAACTCTGGAGGTGTTTGAGATAAAGTTTCCATAACTGCGTCCTCAATTCGTTGTATCGATTTGTCTAATGCTTTTGCAATTTCTCTGTAAGATACATTGACTTGTTTTGGTTTTCCTGTTAACAAATCTCGACCTTGAACTGACATTTCATCTGGTGGGGAATCCAAATCTTCTATGGCAGCACCAATTTCTATTTTAATTTTTTCTGCGGTCGCTTCTCCAACAAAAAGGTTATGCTGGGTTCTCATATAATATACAATGTCGTTTGTGAAAACATCACCTGCAATTTTAACGGATTTATCACACACAATTCCTGCTAATGCAATAACTGCTATTTCAGTTGTTCCTCCACCAATATCAACAATCATGTTTCCTTTTGGTTGCATGATATCAATACCAATGCCAATTGCTGCCGCCATTGGTTCGTGAATTAGATATACCTCTTTTCCGTTTACGCGCTCGCAACTTTCTTTCACAGCACGCATTTCAACTTCTGTAATTCCAGATGGGATACAAACTACCATTCGCAATGCTGGTGTGAAAAGTTTTTTCTGAAGCGCAGGAATACTTTTGATAAGTAATTTTATCATTTGTTCTGACGCATCAAAATCTGCAATAACTCCATCTTTCAAGGGCCTTATGGTTTTTATGTTTTCATGCGTTTTACCTTGCATCAAATTTGCCTCTTTTCCAACGGCAATAATTTTTCCAGAAATTCTATCGCGAGCTACAATAGATGGGCTATCAATGACAACTTTGTCGTTGTGAATGATGAGTGTATTTGCGGTACCAAGGTCAATTGCTATATCCTCAGTCATGAAATCAAAAAATCCCATATTTTTTTGTTGGGTTTTAAAAGTGAATATTATTTTGTATGCAAAGTTATACAAATTAATGTTTATTATAACGTGTAATTTGATACATTTTAGATAATATTTTAAAACGTTTTTAAGACTTGTTTATTATACTTTTTTTAATCTAAATTTCTTAAATTTTTTATAAAATCTACAACCGAAGCATGTGAGACAGTATTTGTTTTAAAATGAGTTTTTATTAAAACACGTTCACCCTCATTTGTATTAAATTGGTTTAAAATGTTGTTTAGGTGCATTTTCATATGACCTTCTTGAATTCCAGATGTTGTTAAAGATCTCAAGGCTGCAAAATTTTGAGCTAATCCTGCTACTGCAACAATCTGCATTAACATTTTTGCAGAGGGTTTTTCTAACATTTCTAAAGAAAATTTCACAAGAGGATGCAATGATGTTAAACCTCCAACTGTTCCAAGAGCCAACGGAATCTCAATCCAAAAACTAAATATTCCGTCTTGTATTTTTGCATTTGATAAACTTTTATACTGACCATCTTTTGAGGCATAGGCATGAATTCCGGCTTCAACTGCACGAAAATCGTTGCCTGTAGCAAGTACTACTGCATCGATTCCGTTCATAATCCCTTTGTTGTGAGTCACTGCTCTAAAGGGTTCTACATTTGCAATTTGAACTGCACGAACAAATTTTTCAGCGAATTCAATAGGATTTTCTATGTTTTTGTCAACTAATTTTTCTATTTCACAAGAAACTTCAGCTCGAACCAAACAATTTGGAACGTAATTAGATAGAATACTCATTACGACTTCGATATTTTTCTCTGTTTGAGAAAAATCACTGTTTTCTTGTGCTTCTTGCTTCAAAGTTTTTGCAAATTGTTCCAAACACGAGTTTATAAAATTTGCACCCATTGAATCTTTAGTTTCAAAAGTAGCATGCAATTGATAATAATTATCTATTAGATTGGTTTTATTTCTCAATTCTATTGCCAAAATTCCACCGCCACGCTTTTGCATATTTCTAGTAATGCTTTCAGTGTCAGAAAAGAATTTAGGTTGAATTTTTTTTAAGAACTTTTCGAGTTTTGAAAAATTTCCATTAAAAATAAAGTGAACTTGCCCTATTTTTTCTGTGTTGATAACTGTGGTTTTAAATCCGCCACGTTCAGACCAATATTTTGCGGACTTTGATGCTGCTGCAACCACTGAACTTTCCTCGATGGCCATTGGAATTGTAAAAAACGTGTCGTTTATTAAAAAATTTGGAGCGACTCCTAAAGGTAAATAATAATTTGAAATCGTGTTTTCAATAAAGTCGTCATGCAATTGTTGTAATTTTTCGTCTTTATTCCAATAATTTTTAAGTAATTGGATGGCTTCATTTGGATTATGAAAATAGGTGTTTGAAATCCAATTTATTTTTTCTTCTTTGGATAATTTTGAAAATCCTGCAACTTGTTTCGACATTTTGATTGATTTGAAAATGCAAATATAGTATTTGTTTTAAAATTATTATTTTTTAAAATTTTTGAAATACCTCTGTAAGTTTAAGAATATGAAAATTTTTTTTCTTAACTGTGAAATATAATTTTAAAAGGGCAAGATTAAAATTATTAATAATAAAATGTTGTTATTTTAAAACAACTATATTTCTTATATATTTGCATTTCATAAAATTAAAAATGAAGAAATTTTACTTTCTAATTCTATTAGTTTCAAGTGTATTTTATTCACAAGAAAGAAATAGAAACTTTTCTGTTGATGTCGATTTTTTTGCTGGAAATATTTTCAAACATTCCAATGATTTAAGCCATTTGGTAACAGGTCATCCCACAGGTTTAATGGTTAGTTTTTCTAGAAAAACTTTTGGTGACGAAGAGTGGGAACAAGCCTATAATTATCCTGATTATGGAGGCTATTTTTTATATCAAGATTTTAAGAACAAATATTTAGGCAGTGCTATTGCAATTGGAGGTCATTATGATTTTTATTTTTGGAAACGTCAACTACAAACTAAAATTGGACTTGGACTTGGAATGGTTTCTAATCCATTTGATAAACTCACTAATAACAAAAACGGTGCTTTTGGATCCAAATTCAATGTAAACATCAATTTTGGTTTAGAGTATAAAAAACAGAATTTGATTGGTAACTTTGGGTTTCAAACTGGTTTTCTTTTTACACATTTTTCAAACGGTAGAATAAAAACTCCTAACAGTGGTATCAATGTTTTTAATGTTAGTGCTGGTATAAATTATAATTTTAATAAGAGTCCTGAGTTTAAAAAAGACTCAACATTATCAAAAGTTAATTACCGTTCACCTATTAGATATAATTTTATGTTTAGATCTGGAGTTAATGAAAGTCCCATAATAAATTCTGGTCAACACCCCTTTTATCATATTTCAGCATACGGCGATAAGCGTTTTAATAGAAAAAGTGCTATGCAGTTTGGCGCAGAATTATTTTTAACCACTTCTCTTAAAGATTTTATTTACTATCAATCAAAAGCATATCCTTTGAAAAATATCAATCCAAATACAGATTACAAGAAAGTTGGTGTTTTTATTGGTCATGAGTTATTCATTGATAAAATGTCATTCGAAGCACAAGTTGGATATTATGTTTATCAGCCCTACAAATTTGATTTTCCGATATATGACCGCATAGGAATAAAATATTATTTTGCAAAAAATATTTTCACGGGAGTTTCACTCAAAACTCATGCTTTTTTTGCAGAAGCAATAGAGTTTGGTGTTGGAGTTCGATTATAATTTAATAAAAATGAAAAACATACTTTATATTTTAATTCCTATTTTATTGATTTCCTGCTCCAAACCATCGGATTGTGTTGAGTCTACAGGAAGTAGTGTTACTAAGGAAATTTCTGTTTCTACTTTTGATAAAATCAAAGTGTATAATGGCATTGAACTTATTATAACTCAAGGAAACATTCAAAAAGTTGAAGTCGTAACAGGCGAAAATCTCATTTCTGATATTGAAGTAAAAGTAGAAAACAATACGCTAATTCTTACTGATAAAACCACATGTAACTGGGTTAGGGAATATGGCCAAACTAAAGTTTATGTAACAGCCGCCAACATTACTGATGTCATTTCAAAAACTGAAAAAAATATTTCTTCTAATGGAATTTTGACTTATCCAATTTTCAGAATGCAATCTCTTGATCTTTCAGATGGTGCAGGAACAGGAGACTTTTACATTCAAGTTAACAACAGTCAAGTTGTTGTTGAAAGCAACAATGTGTCTAATTTTTATCTTTCTGGAATAACTAACAATTTGCTTTCAAACTTTTACGAAGGACAAGGCAGAGTCGAAGCTGCAAATCTCTTAGCAAATACGATTTCGGTTTTTCACAGAGGTGCGAGTGACATGGTTTTAAATCCTCAAACCTCAATTGAAGGAAATATTTACAGCACAGGCGATGTTATTTGTAAAACACAACCAACGACTGTAAACGTAATTCAGCATTATCAAGGTCGTTTGATTTTTAATTAGCAATCTAAATTGCTACTTTTTATTAAAAAAGTTAACTGAACTTGTAATGAAACAGAGGTAAGTGTAGTGATGGTTTTTAAAAACTCCAATCTTTGTAATCCATTTTTTTTTCAATTTGAGATTCAATATCATCTGGTAAATTTGGATAAAAATCAATTCCAGTCATTTTCTCAAGTTTATCTACAGAAACTACAAAATCATACAACGCTTTATCAGATTTTTCACTTGGTACCAAAAAAGCAATAACTTTATATTCGCCATTTGAGTATCGTAATAAAGTCTTATAAAAAAACTCAGGAACAGCAACGTTTTCTTTGCCAATATGGTTTAGATTATCCGTCAAAACACCACCAGTTACTACATAAATACTTCCATGTTTTTCCGCCCAATACCTTGTTTTCCCTTCTAATCTATTCCAAATTCCATCATTAAAAATATGTTTTTGTGGTGAAATGTTTGAAGTAAAAAAAGTATCTTCAAAAGCTTTTTTACTAAATTTCATATCTGCTGCTGGACACAAATGCCCCTTGTCATAACCCGATTTTTTGTAGTTTTTCCAATCAGCAGAATTCGTTTTAACTAAAGGATCTTCGATAAAAAAAGGACGATCAAATTTGTTTGACTTGATCATACTACTTTTCAATTGATAAGCGACCCATTCTGCTTGTTCATGTTTTTCAACATATGAAAGTGAATAGAAATCATGTTTTATAATTTGATTCGAAGTTGAAGTTGGTAGAAAATTAAAATCAGCCTTCAAATCAGAGGATTTAACTGTATTATTATATGTGTTGCTTTTTTCTAAATAAATTAAATTATTTTCTTCTTTTTTACAAGATAGAAGTAAAAAAAATAAAAAAATTAAGAAATAGTATGGGTTTTTCATAAAATAATATAAAGTTAATTATAATTGTTTAAATAAATTGCTAGATTTGTAAATATAACAAAGAGTTTGAATACTAAAAACTAAAACAAAACAATTATGAAAATGAAATTTACATTAACTCTAGGATTATTGGTTTCTTCAATTGCTTTTTTTGCACAAGAAGTTAAACCAACGGTAGTAAGCGATTCTTTGAAAATTGTAGAAATGCAAAAGGTCGAAAAGATGAAATCTGACGAAAAAGCAAAAAAAGATGCTGATAAATTAGCCAAAGACGAAGAAAAAGCAAAATTAAAAGCCGAAAAAGAAGCTAATCAAAAAACAAAAGATGCAGCTGCTGCTGTACTTGCAGCCGAAAGAGCAACAGAAAAAGCTGCTGAAAAAGTAGTTCGTGATGCTGAAAAAGCAGCCGATAAAATCAAAAAAGATGCCGAAAAAGTTATAAAAGATGCTGAAAAAGCAGTAAAAGAAGAAGAAAAAGCAAAAAAGGAGGCTGCTAATCGTGCAAAAGAAATAGAGAAAACTCAGAAAAAGATTGACGATCAAAAAATGCAAATTCAAAAAGAAGAACAAAAAGCACAAGAAAAAGCAGTAAAACAAAAAGAAAAAGTGGCTGATGCTGAGGAAGATGTTGCTAAATCTAAATCTAAATTGATTGATGAAGAAAAAGATTTGATTGAAGAAAATGAAAAACACAGTAAAAAACTGGCTAAAGGAAAGCTCTCACCAAATGATATTGCTGATTATGAAAAAGACAAAGCAAAAAAAATGAAAAAAATTGAAGAATTAAAAGAAAAAGTTACAAAAGCAGAATATAAACTAAGAAGCTTGAAATAATTATTTTAGTTCACTTTACAAAAAATCGCTTTTAGAAAATTTCTAAAAGCGATTTTTGTTTTACTCAAATTGTTTTAACAATATTCGTTAAAAGCATCTTTTAAATTGTCAGCAATCAATTCAGCAGGGCGACCTTCAATATGATGACGTTCCAACATGTGAACCAATTCTCCGTTTTTAAACAAAGCAATACTTGGCGAAGATGGCGGAAAAGGAAACATAAATCCTCTTGCAGCAGTTACCGCATCGGTATCAACACCCGCAAAAACAGTAACTAAATGATTTGGTTTCTTTGCGTTGTCTAAACTCATTTTTGCACCTGGACGAGCATTTCTTGCCGCACAACCACAAACCGAATTCACGATCACAAGTGTTGTACCATCTTGTGTCATTGCTTCTTCAACCGCTTGGGTTGTATGTAATTCTTGAAAACCTGCATCAGATAATTCTGCTCGCATTGGTTTTACCATTTCTTCTGGATACATAATTTTTATATTTGATATTCGAATTGCAAAGTTACGAAGTTTCAAATCAAGATTTTAATTTCAATTATAAAGTTTTGTTATAGTTTATAATTTTATTTGAGTATTACTCTGAAAAATGCCTTGATAAATGTAAACGTTGGACATTTTAGCATCACTCGCAAATCTTCTATAAAAGTTGTTTCCTCATTTAAGAATTTAAAAATTAATTCCGAATTTCCGTTGATTAATAAGGAAGAAAAAACTTTTGAACCTAATTCGTTTTGCTTGTCTAAAACATCTAGAAAAATCAAATCATAAAACCAAAATTTTGTTTTTTTATGAAACTTTGTAAAATCTTTTTTTGATTGAAGAAAATCAATTAAATCATTTGTTTTTTTGTTAGTATGATAAAACGTAAAACCGGTACTTGCTTTAGTCCAACCACCAGCAGTTCCAATATTAAGAATGTTTTTAGAATTATTTTTCCAAAAAGGATAACTCGTCATTGGAATACTTCCTCGCTCTTTTTCAATAATTTCGAAATTTTTAATACCTAGTTTTTGAGCATAATTTTTTATTTCGGTTTCGTATTCTTCTTTTTTTAAATGCTTATGCGAGAATAAGGTTGGTTCGAGTAACGCTTCAGTTTTTGAGGTTGGCAAAACATACATGAATTTGGTATTTCCGTTTTGATTTAACGAAAAATCCATGAAAGTTGCAGTTTCGGGATTGAAAACTTCTTGTTCAGACTTGATGAACCAACCAATAAAATGCTGTTGCAAAACGGCATATTTGCTTTGATTTTCGGTTTGTGATTTGTTGTAAATAGAGTTAAAAAGTTGGTCACAAATGTAATTTACATTTTCACAAACCAGTGAGACTTGATTAGACTCCTCTTTGAATTCAATGATTCTATCTTTTATAAAAGTAATATTTTTTTGGGTTGCAATTAAATCAAACACTACATTATAGAAATCTATACCACGAATCATGTTGTACTCAAAGGGTTTTAAATCTAAATTTCTGCTTGAGTTTTTATTTGCAAAAATTGCGGTTTTCCATGATTTAGTTACCAAATTTTGCCATTGATGGTTTGGCACTTCCCAAAAACACCAAGTTCGATCATTTATTTTTTTTGAATCAAAATCAATCATTAAAATAGTTTTATCTTCAAATTTTTTAGATAAAATCATTTTGTAAACGGTCATCAAGGTCGATAATCCTGAACCAGCAAAAATGTAATTGAAATGTTTCAAGTTTTAAAATTTGTGTCAAAAATAAGCATTTTAAATTTTAAAATAATTATTTCGTTATGAGATAAATATTAGTTTAAATACTTACTTTTGTAATCTTAATTCAATCTAAATAAAGATTTGCAAACCACGATTCAATCCCTAAAAAAAGGTCAAAAAGCCATCATCAAAGATTTTGATATTGATGTTGTGCCTTTAAAACTGTTAGAAATGGGTTGTTTGCCCGGAAATATTGTAGAATTACTGCAAATCGCACCTTTTGGCGATCCACTTTTTTTAGACATAAATGGTTCACACTTGGCAATTCGCCTTGAAACTGCTCGCGAAATCGAAGTTGAAATTATCAAATGATGAGTCATCAAAATATAAACGTTGCATTAATTGGCAATCCAAATGTTGGAAAAACTTCGGTATTCAATCAACTCACAGGTTTGAACCAGCAAGTAGGAAATTATCCTGGAGTTACGGTCGAAAAAAAGATTGGTTTTTGCAAATTATCGCATAATATCAAGGCAAATATTCTCGATTTGCCTGGAACATATAGCCTCAACGCCAGTTCTATTGATGAAAATGTTGTAATAGAATTATTATTGAATAAAAATGACAAACTCTATCCAGATGTCGTTTTATTGATTACAGATGTTGAAAATCTCAAAAGAAATTTACTGCTTTTTACTCAAATAAAAGATCTTGAAATTCCAACAGTTCTAGTCATTAACATGGCGGACAGAATGGAAAATAAAGGAATTTCGCTAGATATTACGCATCTCGAAGAAGTATTAAAAACTAAAATTGCATTGGTCAGTACTCGCAAAGGTGTTGGAATCGAAGAATTAAAAAAACTAATTGTAAATTATAAAAATTTACCGCTTGAACCTTGCCTAAATTCCTCGGTTATTGACCAAGAATATTTCGATAATTTACGTAAAACTTTTCCAAATCAATTGTTGTATAAATTGTGGTTGGTCATTACACAAGATGTCAATTTTTTAAATTTAGATCGAAAAGAAATTCGAGGTTCCTTTACCAAATCACATTCTGACTTGAAACGTTTGCAACAAAAAGAAACTATAAAACGGTATCAATTCATCAACGAAGTTTTGAAAGTGGGTCAAAATATTGACACCTCAAAAGCCAAAGATTTCCGAGCCAAGTTAGATCGCGTTTTAACACATAAAATCTGGGGCTATGTAATTTTTTTTATGATTTTGTTTGTCATTTTTCAATCGATTTTTGATTGGTCTAAAATCCCAATGGACTTTATCGATGAAAATTTTGCGAGTTTAAGTTCCTTTGCCAATGCTAAATTACCAGCCGGAATTTTAACTAATTTAATATCGCAAGGAATCATTCCCGGTATAGGTGGAATTCTAATTTTCATTCCACAAATAGCTTTTTTATTTATGTTTATTTCTATTCTCGAGGAAAGTGGCTACATGAGTCGTGTGGTTTTTTTGATGGATAAAATCATGCGAAAATTTGGACTATCAGGCAAAAGTGTTGTGCCACTTATTTCTGGAACGGCTTGTGCAATTCCTGCAATTATGGCAACCCGAAACATCGAAAATTGGAAAGAAAGATTAATTACAATCTTGGTAACACCATTCACAACTTGTTCGGCAAGATTGCCCGTCTATGCCATAATTATTGGGTTAGTAATACCCGATGAACGCATTTTTGGCATAATTAATATGCAAGGTTTGACCCTGATGTTACTTTATTTATTGGGTTTTGGAATGGCTATTTTTTCATCGTTTGTTTTGAACAAAATCTTAAAAATAAAAGGGAAAACCTATTTTGTTGTTGAAATGCCCAATTATAAATTACCCATTTTCAAAAATGTTTTTATTAATGTAATCGAAAAAACAAAAGATTTTGTGCTCGGTGCTGGAAAAATTATTCTTGCCATTTCAGTTATCTTATGGTTTTTAGCGTCTTTTGGTCCAAATGCAAATTTTGATAATGCTAAAAACGAAATTTTATATGCCAACGAAACTAAATTGACTCAAGAAGAATTAGACAACAAGGTTGCAGCCTACAAATTAGAGAATTCGTATATTGGTAAACTAGGAAAATTCATTGAACCAGCCATTAAACCATTAGGTTATGACTGGAAAATTGGAATTGCAGTGATTACTTCATTTGCCGCTCGTGAAGTTTTTGTGGGAACACTAGCAACCATCTATAGTGTTGGAAATACGGATAATGAAGAAACAATTAAAAGTAAAATGCAACAAGAAACTGATGTTAAATCGGGTAATAAAATTTTTAATTTTGCATCAGGTATTTCGTTACTTTTGTTTTATGCATTTGCCATGCAATGCGCAAGTACACTTGCAGTAACAAAACGAGAAACTAATTCTTGGAAATGGCCTTTTGGTCAATTAATATTTATGTCGGGTTTTGCCTATTTGGTGGCATTTTTGGCGTATCAAACTTTTAAATAAACATGATTGCAGAAAATTCTAAATGGAATCAGTTCACAAAAGAACTTTCTAATTTGTTCTTTTTTTGGTTTTTTGGAATTATTTTCTTTACTCTTTTTAGAATAATTTTTATACTACTATTCAAAGAAAATATCTCAAGTAATGTTGGCTTTTTTGAAATAGGAAGTGTATTGTTCATGGGGTTTCGCTTTGACAGTACGGCCGTTTGCTATTTTATGGTTTTACCTCTTTTTTTACTTTTGTTGTTAGCTCCATTTAATCAATTTAGAATTATAAAAATCACTCGAAAAATATTTCAATATCTTTTCGTTATTCTTTCGGTTTTGATTTGTATAATTACTTTAAATTATTTTTCAGAATACAAAGATCAGTTCAATAATTTTTTGTTTCTAGCAATTTATGATGATCAAAAAGCGGCTTTATCGACAGTTTTAAAAGATTTTCATCCAATTTTGAATTCTTTGGCTCTAATTCTATTAATTTTTCTAGGTATTTTTATTTTAAGAAAATTTGAATCAAAAACAAGAGTTTTTACTTTTTTTAGAAAAATCGAATCATTAAAATATAAAATTTTTCTAGTAATTTTTTCTCTATTTTTATTTATTTCTGGCATTCGAGGGACTTTTGCAGCGGTTCCAGCATCACAAAAAATTGCAGGAATATCACAAGATTTATTTTTAAATAAAACCATCATCAATCCATATCGATCATTGATGTATGCCATTGAAGCATTTAAAGAATTGAATTTACTCACAGATGTAAACCCTTTTCTTGACAACAAAAGTTTTCACAAAGAATATCCACAAAAAAAAGTTACTGATGTAATCAAAAAAATTAGCCAAGGAAGCACTATCGAAAAACCAAAACAAATCTTTATTGTCGTTATGGAAAGTTATGATTCCTGGCCTTTGATGGATAAATATCAAGATTTTGGTGTGTCAAAAAACCTATATAATATTGCAAAAACAGGAACACATTTCACTCAATTTCTTCCTTGTACAGGTGCTACATTTGATTCTTTTGGATCAGTTGTAACCAGCATTCCGTATTGTGGCGTGAATGTTGGACAATTAGGAAATGTAAATCAAACTTTAGAAACATCTCTTTTCACCCAGTTCAAGAAATTGGGATATGAAACTAATTTGTTTTATGGTGGATTACCGTCATGGCAAAATCTTGGAGATTTTGTTAAGCATCAAGGAATTGATAATATTTACACTGGACCAAATACAGGAAAACAGATGGGAGAATGGGGCGTAGAAGATGAAGAACTTTTTGAAATGGTTCTAAAAAATACGGACACAACAAAAAACTCTCTAAATATAATTTTAACGGTTAGTTATCATCCACCGTTTTCAATTGATATTTACAAAAAAGGATTCCCATATAAAACCGAAAAAGATATGCCAATGTCTGCACAAAAAAAGTTTGATGGCGCTATGCGACTTGTTGAACTGGGTCATTTGTGGTACGGTGATAAAGCCATTGGAGATTTTGTGATACGTTCTGAAAAAAAATACAATAACGCATTGTTTTGTTTCACAGGAGATCATTTTGGACGAAGATTCGTTAATCATAGTCCAAATCTGTACGAACGATCCTCTGTTCCTTTCATCATTTATGGAAATGGTGTTCCTGCTCAAAAAAATCAAACTCCAGGTTCACATATTGATATTACTCCAACTTTAATCGAAATGATTGCACCAAAAGGATTTGAATATTATAGTTTTGGAACTAATTTATTTGACAAAAATAAAAAAGTTGGTTTTGGTCATGGAAAAATGGTGATTCCAAATAATTTTTACACGTTTAACGGCGATGGAAAAATGGAAACAATAAACACCTTGACAAACAAAGAGCAACTAATCAAAACGGATACAAAATTAGAATATCAATACAATCATTACATGTCGCTTGCATGGCATTATATTATTAAAGGTAATTCTTTAGAAATCAAGACTAAAAAATGAAAATGAAAAAAAACTACTTTCTTGCGGTGACTTTTTTGTTATTGTCCTTCAATTTGTTTTCTCAATCGATTGATCGTTCTAAAAAAGAATTAAGTTCTACAAATACTTCCTCCAAAAGTTCCTCGTCAAAGTCTAAATCTTCTAACAATTCAAGACAAAGTTTTACAAGTTCAGATGACGTTGGATTATTTTTAGAAATTTTTGGATATGTTACCTATGGCGTTTTCAAATATGGTTTGATTGGAGATTACAACAACGAAAATCATTTACAAAATAACCTCAACAATCATCCTTTTTCAGAAAACGGTCGTGGGAATTATTCTGAAACCGATTCGATTGGCTCAAAAACATTTCGTATAGATATAGAAAACAAATATATAACTGCTGGAAATATCATCAAAGGAAACCATTTGGATATTAAAATCAGACCTTCAAAATATTTTTATATTTCATCAGATTGGTATCAATTGTATGAATACAATGATTTTACGAAAAAAAATGATGCGTTAACTTTGCTCTATTTTAATTTAGCCTATGATCGTATTCGATTTGAAGATTTTAATCTGGGTTGGACAATTGGCGCAAGTTATGTAGGCAACGAAGTTAAAAAAGGCGGTTTTTCGTATGGATTAAATGCAGAATACTTTCTTGACAAAAGCATTAGTTTATCAATCAATTCAAAATGGTCATCAATAAATCAAAATCCAGTAAACAGTCTTGAATTGAAAGGAAAATATTTTCATAGAAACTATTTTGGAACTATTGGCTACGAAAGACTAAAAATTGGAACACCAGTTTATAATTTAATTGGCATTGGTGCAGGAATTTATTTCTAAATTTGTAAAATGATAATCCAACAAATCATTGCGTTTTCGATTCTCGGTTTTGCCGTTTTATTTTTGATTAAGAAATTCTTTTTTAAAAAAAAATCAGATAAAGGTTGCGGTTCAAATGATTGTGGTTGCAATTAAAAATTTTAGATTTTATTATTCAAAAACGTACCCGACGTTTGAAATTCAAAACCCTCTTTTTTGAGAAATTCCATTAGTTTTGTAAAACGTTTTAGCATTTTATCGCCATTATTTCGGTGAAGATAAAAAGGATATTTGGCTCCATCGTTTGCTTTTGTATAATCAGTAAATTCCCAAGGATGAAAATATAAATGCAAATAACCATCAAATTTTACTACTCTTTTGCATAAATAAAAGAAAAACCAAAGCGGAAAATTGTGAAAAGCAATCCAAAAAAGTGGAATTCTGAATCGTGGTGAAACCGATGCAGGAAACTGTAACAAACCATTTTCCTTGAACGGATTTCTTGAAATATGTCGCATATCATATCGTCCTGGCAACCAACACGGGTTGACAGACGCATTGTATTTGTAGCCAGCATCAATCAAATCTTGATCCGGAACAGGCGCCATTCTTGGCATTCTAAAACCAATAACTTCTTTATTTGTAATGGTTTCAAGAATTTTTTTAGAATTTGATAAATCTTCCTTCTTATGACTTGAATGAAAATGATTGTGAGAAGCAATTTCATGAGTTTTACTCATTTCCAAAACCTGATTTGGCATTGCAGTTGCGTACACACCCGTGGTATAAAACGTTGCTTTCGCATTAAACTTTTCTAAAACTGGTAAAAATTTCAATAAACCTTGATTAGAAGTTGCAATTTGTTGCTGCATAGAAGGGTTTCCACCATACTCAAAAGGCATATCAAATTCTTCGACATCAAAACTGAGCAAGGCGATTTTAGTTTTCATAAATTTTCTTCCTGAATAATATACAAAGGACGTTCTTTATTTTGAATCAAAATCTTACCTATATATATGCCCAAAACCCCCATGATGATCAGATTCAATCCACCAAAAAATGCAATTGTTATCAAAACAGAACTCCAACCGCTCACTGAACTGCCCGTGATGTAACTGTAAACCACATATGGCAAATATAAAAATGAAAGTAAAGCAAAACCAAAACCAATATAAATTGCAGAATACAAAGGTTTTACACTAAAAGAGGTGATTCCTGCTAATGCAAGACTCATCATTTTTGAAAAGGTGTATTTACTTTGACCCGCAAATCGTTTGCTTGCTTTGTAATTTATTGTGGTTTGTTTGAATCCAATCCAATGAATCATCCCGCGCAAAAAGACATCGTGTTCTTTGCTATTTCTGAGTGTTTGTGTAACTTGTTTGTCAATTAATCTAAAATCGGCTTGGCCAGGTTCAAGTTGCAAATCGCTCAATCTATTCAATACTTTATAGAACAATCGACTCGATTTTCGTTTAAACCATGACAATTCTTCATCTTCTTCGCGAATGGTGTTCACCATATTTACTTTTTGGGATTGCCAGGCTTCAATCAAAACCGGAATTAAATCTGGTGAATGTTGCATGTCGCTATCCATCATAATAATAGCATCTGAATTTATAGAGTCTATTCCTGCTTTGAGCGCAACTTGTTGCCCAAAGTTTCTTGAAAAAGAAATGTATTTTACAGAAGAGTCTTTTGATGCAATATCTTTTATAATATCTAAAGTCAAATCCGAACTTCCATCGTTTACAAAACAAAAACTGAAATCAAATGGTAATTCTGAAACCGTTTTTTTAACAGCATCATAAAAAACCAAAATTGATTCACCTTCATTGAAAGCAGCAGAAAGGATACAAATTTTTAGTCTTAGAGGATTCATTTAAATGAAATAATAAAAACAAATATAGTTATCCCAAGGTATAAAAGCAAAAAAACAATCCATAATGAAAACTATTTCGAAAATATTTAGAGTTAATTCAATGATATTGAAATTAAAAGAATTTCAGCATATTATAAATTAGGTCTAGTTTTATCATTTTATGAAAAAAAATGGTGATAATTGTAAAATTTTCACTAAAATTGGGGTTTTTATAATTAGATAAAATGAACAGACAAAATAAATTTTTCACATTTCTATTTTTACTTACTTTATCCGTTTTTGGTCAACAAAAAATTTCAGTAAACGAAATTTACTCCGGAGCCTTTCAACCCAATGGAATGGATGAATTACAGTCCATGAAAAACTCCAATCAATACACTGTTTTGAACTTCGATAGAGCATCGAGCAGCATGCAATTGAACCTTTATAATTTTGAAACGCTCAAAAAAGTAGAGACTATTCTTGACACAAAACTACTCACCAATTTGCCTTTAATTGATAGTTATTCTTTTAACAAGACTGAAAATCAACTTTTATTAGCTTGTAACAGCACACCCATTTTCAGGCATTCCTTTCTTGCTGATTATTATTTGTATGATCTTAAATCAAAAAAAGTTACCCGATTGTTTGATTTTCAAATTCAAGAACCAACTTTTTCTCCAGATGGTAAAAAAATTGCTTACGCAAGAGACAATAATCTTTTTGTATATGATCTGAACACCAAATTTAGTACTCAAGTAACCACAGATGGTAAAAAAAATGAAGTCATAAACGGAATTACGGATTGGGTCTACGAAGAAGAGTTTGCTTTCGTAAAAGCTTTTGATTGGAGTTCAGATAGTAAAAAAATTGCTTTTATTCGTTTTGATGAAAGTCAAGTTCCAGAGTTTTCAATGACCAAATTCAAAAAAGATTTATACCCAAAAATTGAAACCATTAAATATCCAAAAGCGGGTGAAAAAAATGCTGAAGTTTCATTGCATATCTTTACTTTGGGAGGAACAACTAACAAAATTGATTTGAGTAAATACAAAGATTTTTATATCTCGAATATTCAATGGACTAATAATTCAAACGTATTATCGGCATTGGTTTTAAATCGTCATCAAAATAATGCCGATCTATTAAATATTGATGGAACAACAGGTGCTTCCAAGATAATTTTGAATGAAAAAGACAAAGCATATGTCGATGTAACTGATAAAATGACCATTCTAAAAGATGATAGTTTTATTTGGAAATCAGAATCAGATGGTTACAATCATTTCTATTTGTATGATAAAACAGGAAAACTAATCAATCAAATCACAAAAGGAAATTGGGAAGTAACCAATTTTTATGGTTTTGATGAAAAATCGAAATCTATTTTTTATCAATCTGTAGAACTTGGATCCACAAACAGGACTGTTTACAAAATTGGTATTGACGGAAAAAACAAAATTCAATTGTCAACTAACTTAGGCACGAATTCTGCCACTTTTAGTCCTAACTTTCAGTTTTTCATCAATTCATTTTCAAGTGCAACCACCCCAATGACCTACACATTAAATGATGTTAAAACCGGAAAACAATTACAAGAAATCGTCAATAATCAAGAATTATCAAAACGATTATTAAATTATAATTTGCCAACTAAAGATTTCTTTGTTATGAAAACCGACAAAGGAAATGAATTAAATGCATGGATCATCAAACCAAAAGATTTTGATGCATCTAAAAAATATCCCGTTTTGATGTATCAATACTCTGGTCCAGGCTCACAACAAGTAGCCAATGATTGGCTAGATTCGAATGATTATTGGTTCATGATGCTCACGCAAATGGGCTATATTGTTGCCTGCGTTGATGGAAGAGGAACTGGGTTCAAAGGAGCAAATTTCAAAAAAATTACTCAAAAAGAATTAGGGAAATTTGAAGTCGAAGATCAAATTGATGCAGCAAAAATAATTGGGAATTATCCATATGTTGACAAATCTAGAATTGGAATTTGGGGTTGGTCCTATGGTGGTTTCATGTCTAGCAATTGCATTTTGAAAGGTGCAGACGTATTTAAAATGGCAATCGCAGTAGCACCAGTAACAAATTGGAGGTTTTACGACACCGTTTACACGGAACGTTACATGCAAACTCCTCAAGAAAATGCAAGTGGTTACGATGAAAATTCTCCAATAAATCATGTAGAAAAACTAAAAGGAAAGTTATTGTTAATTCATGGTTCTGGTGACGATAATGTACATTTTCAAAATTCAATGCAAATGATGGAAGCTTTGATTCAAGCCAATAAACAATTTGATTCGCAGATTTATCCAGATAAAAACCATGGTATTTATGGTGGTAAAACTCGAATTCAATTATATGATAAAATGACAAATTTCATAAAAGCGAATTTATAAAAATGACAAATTTTCAATCTCCAACTCTAGAAGAAATTCAAAATTTCGAAGGAAAGTACCCAAAACAACTGTGGTATTTGTTTATGGTCGAAATGTGGGAGCGATTTTGTTTTTATGGAATGCGTGGCGTACTAACCTTTTTTATGGTAGATCAATTGTTGCTAAAAGATGACGCTGCAAATCTTCAATATGGAGCAATTCAGGCTTTTGTTTACGCTTTTACATTCATTGGCGGAATATTTGCAGATAAAATTTTAGGATTCAGAAAATCATTGTTTTTTGGTGGAATCGTCATGATTCTAGGAAATTTGATTATAGCGTTTTCACCTCAAGAATTATTTTATTATGGCATTGCATTTTCAATAATAGGAACAGGATTTTTCAAACCCAACATTTCTTCAATGGTTGGTGAATTGTACAATGAAAAAGATATAAGAAGAGATGCTGGCTATGGATTATTTTATGCAGGGATAAATGTTGGAGGTTTTCTTGGAGGAATACTCTGTATTTATTTAGGAGAATTTTATTCATGGACATTATGTTTTCTTTCATCTGCAGCAGTAATGATTTTCGGATTAATAACTTTTTTATTAACAAAAAAATACTTAGGTCCAATTGGGGATTCTCCATTAATACATTTACCTGATTCAAAACGAAAAGTAAGAGAAATTGCAGTATATATTGGTTCGTTACTCAGTATTCCACTTATTTTTATAATGGTAAAAAATACTGATTATACTGATTATTTTATGTATACAGTTGGTATCATTGCTGTTTCTTATTTTATATTCGAAGTAATTCGAATTAAAGAAATAAAAATTCAAAAAAAATTAGTCGCGGCTTCAGTATTTATATTTTTCTACTTTCTATTTAATGCAATTTATGAGCAAAGTGGCGGATCATTATCACTTTTCGCAAAGGATAATTTGAATCACGAATTACTAGGCTTTAACATCTTACCAAATGCCGTAAACAATAGTTCTAACACTTTATTTGTTGTAATTTTTAGCCCAATTTTAGGATTGCTTTGGATTTGGATGGCAAAAAATAAAATCGAGCCAAACACATTAATTAAATTTGGAATCGGATTTTTATTTCTATCAGCATCGTTTTACATTTTTTATTACACAAAGTTTTTTGCAAATACAAATGGAATAACCTCTTTAAATGTTTTTACATTTGCTTATTTAGTAACTACAATTGGAGAACTCTGTTTAGGACCAATTGGAATGTCAATAATCACAAAACTTTCGCCAAAAAAATTATTCGGAATGATGATGGGACTATGGTTTTTAGCAAGTGCTTTTGGACAGTTAGTTGCAGGAAAACTAGGAGCAGAAATGTCAAAAGCTAATACAGGAACTACACTAATATCAAAATTACAATCCTATACTGACGGATATTATCAATTAGCAATATATTCTTTAATTGCTGGAGTTTTTTTAATTGTTATGACGCCAGTAATCAAAAAACTAATGCAAGAAGTAAAATAAACATACTAAAATAAATATAAAATCATGACTGAAAATTCTACTGACCAATTTTTTAAAAGTAACGTTCTAGGACATCCATCTGGATTGTTTGTAATTTTTTTCACTGAAATGTGGGAACGTTTCTCCTACTATGGAATGAGAGCTTTATTAGTTTTATTTCTAACAAAATCAATGATAGAGAGTAATCCAGGATGGGGTTGGCCACGTGAACATGCATTAGCAATTTACGGAACTTACACATCTCTTGCTTATCTAACACCAATACTTGGGGGTTATATTGCAGACAAAATTATTGGTTATCGTTGGGCGGTAATTTATGGTTGTTTACTCATGACTTTGGGACACTTGTCAATGGCTATGGAAGAAGTAAGCCACATTTTTATGTATCTTGGATTATTTTTATTAGTACTTGGTATTGGTTTATTCAAACCAAATATGACCTCTGTATTGTCTCACATGTACAAAAACAATGTTGAAAAAAAAGATGGTGCTTTTAGTATTTTTTATATGGGAGTAAATTCAGGTGCTTTTCTTGGAATGTTACTTTGTGGATATATCGGAGAAAGCGAAAACTGGGGTTGGAGTTATGGTTTTGGATTAGCAGGAATTTTTATGTTAGTAGGAATGCTTCAATTTTATTTCACACAAAACATTTTTGGTGACATTGGTTTAAAACCAGACAAAAACGAAATTATTGATCACAACGAAGACGAAAACATTTCTAAATTAAACCCGTTTTCTAAATTTGACTTATTTATTATAGGACTAGTATCAGTTATAGGTTTAGCTTGGATAATAAACGACCCCGCTTCTAAAATTTCTAATTTTAATTTATTTGATTTTAAAATAGGAACTTTATCAGGCAGTAATTCCGTAATAATTTTTGCAATTTTACTCTTCATATTTATTTTAATCAAAAGAATTTCACAATATACACCTGTTCTTCGTGACCGAATGATAGCAATTATTATATTGGCATTTATAACAGTATTTTTTTGGGCTTCTTTTGAACAAGCGGGTGGTTCAATGACTATTTTCGCATCAGATTACACCGATAGAATTTTGGAAGGAAATGCTAAAATTATTTTTAATATAGTAAATACATTAATTACGGTAACTCCAATGGTTTTGATAACCTATGTTTTGTATAGATTATTTCAACAAACATTTAAAAAGTATGCTCTTGGAAATATAGTTTTATCAATTGGTTTCGCAATAATATGGTTTTTAGTAATTTACATGTTAAAAGATCAATATTCACAAGAAAAGGCAGAAATACCAGCAACTTGGTTTGGAATTTTAAATTCATTGTTTATAATCACTTTTGCACCATTAGTGTCAAAATTGTGGGAAAGCAAATACAACCCTTCAGCAACGGTAAAAAATGGGTTAGGAATGATTTTACTTGGAATTGGTTTTGGTGTATTAGCATATGGTTCAAGTTCAATTGCTCCAGGCGCTAAAGTAGCATCCGTGAGTATTATTTGGTTAGTTTTAGCCTATTTTTTCCATACCATGGGAGAATTATTTATTTCACCAGTTGGTTTGTCTTATCTAAGTAAGTTAGCACCTGGAAGAATGATAGGAATTATGTTTGGTATATGGTATTTAGCAATTGCCATTGGTAACAAAACGGCTGGTTCTTTAGGAGGAATGATAGATGAAATTACTTCACAATATTCTATGACAACCTTTTTCTTGATATTCACTTTTATTCCAATAGGACTTGGAGTTATCATAATGCTTTTAACACCATTAGTTAAAAAACTAATGCACGGAGTTCATTAAAAATATTTTTACAACAAACAAAAAATCCGTTCAGATCAAACTAAACGGATTTTTTTTGAACTTAATTGAAAATTTAAACAGATAAAACACTGTTCTCTGCACCTGCAAAATCATTCCAAATTTGAGAATCTGCTTGAGGTTCATTAACGAAAGTACCATCAACAACATACTTGAACTCGTAGGAAGCATCTTTTGGTAAATCAAAAGTCGCTTTGAAAGTTCCGTTTTTTTGTTTTGAAAGTTCACCTTCTGAGACACTCCAATTGTTGAAATCTCCAACTACTGATGCAGCGACTGCTTCTTTTGCTTCTACTGAAAAAGTAACCTTGCAAACTGGTTTTGTTTTTATGAATTGTTTCTTGATAGACATAACCTACTGATTTTAAAATTAATGGTGCAAAATTAACATCAATTTTTGAAATATCAACAAAAGCATGAAAGATTTAGATTTAATCTATATTTTTAGTTAAAATACAGATATTATTATAAGTTTTTAGCAACTAATTTTACAGTATTCATCTATGCAAACGATTTCATAATGTATTTTTCTCATTCGTTTTTTTTATAATCTGTAAAAAAAAAGTATATTTATACACTATTTTAAATTAAAAATGGAAAAAAATCAGCACGAACTCTACGAATACGCTCGAAGAAGACTCAAACAAAAGAAAAATCTTTATTTTCATTTTGTTTTGTTTGTAATTTTAAGTATTTTCATGTACATTATAAACAAATGGTTTGGTTTTGGCGAACCAAACAACTGGTTTATTTGGGTTTCAACTTCTTGGCTTTTTTTACTTCTTCTTCATTTCATTAAAGTATTCATTACAGATCGTTTTATGAACAAAAACTGGGAACGAGAACAAATTGATAAACTCGTTGCTAAACAAGAAATCAAAATCGACGAACTCGAAAAACAAATTCAAAAAAAATAAAAAATTTTAGTTCTAACTATTCAAATTGTAAATTCCTCAATTAAATAATGATTATACTAATTGCGGCAGTAGCCGAAAATAATGCACTTGGAAAAAACAATGATTTATTATGGCATTTGCCAAAAGATTTCAAGCGTTTTAAAGAAATAACCTCTGGACATTACATTATAATGGGAAGAAAAACATTCGAAAGTTTTCCGAAACCACTCCCAAATCGAACTCATGTTGTAATATCTCGACAAGAAAACTACAAACCCGAAGGTTGTATTGTAGTCCGAAATATAGAAAAAGCATTTGAAATTTGTCCAAAATCAGAAGATGTATTTGTCATTGGTGGTGGAGAAATATACAATCAAACCATAGCAATTGCGGATAGACTTGACATAACAAAAGTACATTCAAATTTTGATGCAGAGGTTTACTTTCCAGAAATTGACATGAGTATTTGGCAATTAGAAAATCAAGAGCATCATCTAAAGGATGAAAAACACCAATTTGATTTTACTTTTCAGTCTTACATTAAAAAAAATTAGATTTTTGTTGTGAAATTTTTAAAACAAATTTTCTTAAAATTTGCGAAGTCTAAAATTCTACAATCAATTTAATTATCTTTGCACTTCAAATTAAAAAAATGTCTCAAAACGTAACACCATACAAAGATTCTGAACTCAGAAAAAAAGAGCAAGTTGCACAAATGTTCGACACTATTTCTGGAAATTACGATAGTCTAAATCGAGTAATCTCATTTGGAATTGATATCAAATGGCGTAAGAAAGTTTTGAAAATGGTTGCCGATAAAAATCCTAAAACAATCTTAGATATAGCAACAGGAACTGGAGATTTAGCCATTTTGATGACGAAAACTTCCGCAGAAAAAATTATTGGACTAGACATATCCGCAGGAATGCTTGAAGTTGGTCAACAAAAAATCAATGCGAAACACCTTGAAAACAAAATAGAAATGGTCTTGGGCGACTCAGAAAAAATGCCCTATGAAGATGATACTTTTGATGCAATTACAGTAGCATTTGGAGTTCGAAATTTTGAAAATCTAGAAAAAGGATTAACCGAAATTTTGCGAGTTTTGAAACCAAATGGAATTTTTGTAATCCTTGAAACTTCAATTCCAGAAAAAACACCATACAAACAAGGCTATAAATTCTATTCTAAAAATATTTTACCAATTATCGGAAAACTATTTTCGAAAGACAATGTTGCCTATGGATATTTATCTGAATCAGCATCTTTTTTTCCTTATGGAGAGGCGTTAAACAATATTTTACGAAAAATTGGGTTTATAGATGTAGTAGCGATGCCTCAAACGTTTGGGGTAGCGACTATTTATTCGGCATCTAAAAAATAATTTATGAAAAAGTATATTCTCATTATTTTCATTCTTTCATCAATTTTTTCAAACGCTCAGTTTAGAAAAAATATGTTTAGTAAAAATCCCATTTCTAATCTTGAAAACTGGGACAAACAAAGAATTTCTTACGGCTTTTATTTAGGTTTCAATAATTATGATTATAAGTTTAATTATAAAACTGTAGGCAAAGACATTCAAGTAATAGGCACCACAGGTTTTAATGTTGGTATTGTTGGAAATCTTCGCATCAGTGAATATTTTGATTTGCGTTTTGAGCCAGGATTGAGTTTTACAACCCGCGATTTGTATTATCCTGATTTACCTCTAGAAAAAGATTATTTACGACAAGTTAAATCTACGTATATCAATTTTCCTTTTCTATTAAAGTTTTCCGCTTTACGAACAGGTAATATTAGGCCCTTTTTATTAGCAGGAATTTCAACAACACTCAATTTAGCTAGTAATGAAAAAGTTGTAGATGACAATTTACAAGGCATCTTTAGATCTACAAAATTCAATAATAACTACGAACTTGGTTTTGGATTGGACCTATATTTGGAATATTTTAAATTTTCACCATCAATTCGAGGCGTTTTTAGTATGAATGATGAATTAATTCGTGACAATGACCCAAATAGCCCATGGACTTCAAATATTTCTTCAATGAAAAGTCGTGGTGTTTTTGTAAATTTCACCTTTCATTAAATGAAAAAAATCGAACATATTGGAATTGCGGTAAAAAATCTTGAAGAATCAAATTTGATTTTTGAAAAACTGTTTGGATTACCACCATATAAACAAGAAGAAGTGGAAAGCGAAGGAGTTAAAACCTCTTTCTTCATGAATGGCCCAAACAAAATCGAACTACTAGAAGCAACAAACCCTGAAAGCCCAATTGCGAAGTTTTTAGAAAAGAAAGGTGAAGGAATTCATCACATTGCTTTTGATGTTGAAGATATTGAATTTGAAATTGCAAGATTAAAATCTGAGGGGTTTGTTGTCTTAAACGAAATACCAAAAAAAGGAGCAGATAATAAATGGGTCACTTTTTTACATCCAAAATCAACTAACGGGGTTTTGATAGAATTATGTCAAGATATCAAGTGATTTTCTTGTGTAAAGATTTAATATTTTAAAAATCTATTTAAAAAATACTTGCACTAAACTAAAAATAATAGTAATATTGCACTTCAAAAGGTCCTATAGCTCATTCGGTTAGAGCAACTGACTCATAATCAGTAGGTGCTTGGTTCGATTCCAAGTGGGACCACAATTTATCAAGAAAATTTTAAAATAAAATTTTAAATTCAAAAGATAAAAAAATCTCCCAATATTTTTTTTATTTGATTTTTTTTGTATGTTTACATCTCATAATCTTTTGCTATGAAATTATTTTTAAAAAACATTTTAATATTACCTACAGTTTTTGTGAATTTGTCATCATTTGCTGCAAATCCACCAAATCCAGGAATCGTTCCTGCTCCAGGAAGTCCTATTGATGAAAACATCTGGATTTTGATTGCGGTATCAATAATTTACGGAACATATAAATTATACAAATTTAAAAATAAAAAGGCTTCAAGTTAATTGAAGCCTTTTTTGTACCATCATTTGTTAGAATATAATCTTGAAACATATTTTCCAATCACATCAAATTCGAGATTAATTTTTGTTCCAACCATAAAATTTTGAAAATTTGTGTGCTCGTAAGTATATGGAATAATTGCAACGCTAAATTCACTTTTTTTAGAATTTACAACCGTTAGACTAACACCATTAACTGTAATCGAGCCTTTTTCAATAGTAATATTATTTAGTTTTTCGTCATACTCAAAAGTATAATACCAACTTCCATTTGCCTCTTCAACAGATATGCAAGTTCCTATTTGATCCACATGACCTTGAACAATGTGACCATCAAGTCGATCGCCAAGTTTCATTGCGCGCTCCATGTTTAGTAAATCTCCAACTTTCCAGTGTCCTAAATTTGTTTTCTCGATTGTTTCTCGAATTGCAGTAACGGTGTATTGGTCGTTTTTGATGTCAACAACCGTCAAACAAACTCCATTGTGAGCAACACTTTGATCAACTTTTAATTCTTTAGTGATGGATGAATTTACAATAATATGAACATTATCACCCTCTTTTTTAATTTCTTGAACCTTACCAAGTGTTTCTATAATTCCTGTGAACATTGTAGTTTTATTTTACTAAATTTGCACGTCAAAATTAGTGATAAATAACGTCAAGTCCTTATGAAAAAAGCAGAAAATATAATCGTTGGAATATCCATAGGTGATTTAAATGGAATTGGGAGCGAAGTTGTGCTAAAAACTTTCGAAGATTCTAGAATGCTTGAAATGTGTACACCTGTTATTTTTGCCAATGTAAAAGTTTTGTCCTTTATAAAAAAAACATTTGAATCCACATCTATTCTTCACGGAATAGATAGACTCGATCAAATAGTTTTAGGTAAAATAAATGTCTTGAATCTTTGGCGTGAAGGTTTCGATATCAACTTTGGTGAAAATAATGAAACCATTGGAAAATATGCAATAAAATCGTTTGTAGCAGCAACCAAGGCACTCAAAGAAGGTTTAATTGATGTTTTAGTTACTGCCCCCATCAACAAATACAACATTCAATCAGAAGAATTCAAATTTCCTGGACACACAGATTATCTAGACAAAGAACTCGATGGAAACGCTCTGATGTTCATGATAAATGACAATTTGAGAGTAGGTTTACTCACAGATCATGTGCCTGTAAACGAGGTTGCAAAACTATTAACAGAAGAACTTATTGTACAAAAAATCGAAACCATCAAACATTCTTTAATTCAGGATTTTAGTATAAATAAACCAAAAATTGCCGTATTGGGTCTCAATCCTCATGCTGGTGATGGCGGAGTGATTGGTAAAGAAGACGAGGAAATAATCAAACCAACAATCAAAAAACTGTTCGAAAAAGGAACTCTGGTTTTTGGACCATTCCCAGCAGATGGTTTTTTTGGGAGCAATCAGTTCGAAAAATACGATGCCGTAATTGCAACCTATCACGATCAAGGATTAATTCCGTTCAAAACTTTGTCATTTGGTAATGGTGTTAATTACACTGCTGGACTAGATAAAATTAGGACATCTCCAGATCATGGAACCGCATACGACATTGCAGGGAAAGGAATTGCAGACCACAATTCGTTCAAAGAAGCCGTGTATTTGGCAATTGACATCTTTCATTCGAGAAATCAGCACAAAGAAATCAGTCGCGACCCAATGAAAACAAAGGAAAAACCCGAAGAAAGAAATAATCGATAAAAAAATACGCTCAACACTTTTGAATATCTAATTATTTTATATCTTTGCACTCCCTAAGTTATAGGAAAATTTATTGTTATGAATCAACTAAAAGATTTTTTAATTCCCTTTGTAGGATTAAAATTAGGAAAACATAGTTTTGAATATCAAATAAATAACACGTTCTTTGAAAACTTTGATTATACTGAATATGATAGTTCGGAAATCAAAGTAAATTTAATTTTCGATAAAAAAAGTACACATCTTGAACTCAACTTCAAGCACAAAGGAACTGTAAATGTTCCTTGCGATGCAACAGGTGAAATGTTCGATTTAGCAATTAAAGGAAAAATTAGACTTATTGTTCAATTTGGCGAAGAGTTCAATAATGATAATGAAGAATTGTTGATTTTGCCTCATGGCGAATTTCAAATTGATATCTCTCAATATATATATGAAATGATTGTGCTTTCTGTTCCTCAAAGACGTGTTCATCCTGGTATAAAAGATGGAACTCTCAAAAGCGAGGCACTTGATAAATTAAAAGAATTACAAGTAAAAGAGATTAAAACAGATAATACAAAACAAGAAGATATTGACCCACGATGGGACAAATTAAAGAAACTATTAACGGATAAATAATATAGTAAAATGGCACATCCAAAGAGAAAAATCTCCAAATCAAGAAGAGATAAAAGAAGAACACATTACAAAGCAACAGTTGCTCAAATCGCAACATGTCCAATAACTGGAGAAGCGCACTTGTATCACAGAGCTTACTGGCACGAAGGTAAAATGTATTACAGAGGACAAGTGGTAATTGACAAATCGGCAGTAGCCCTTGCATAATACTTTTGCTATAAATAATTAGAACTCTCACGTTGTGGGAGTTTTTTTTATTGTTTAAAACTTTCAGTCCAAATTTAAGACTACATTTTACTCTAGAATAAAAATTTTTTGTAATTTCCACCTCTTTTCAAATCTGTTTTTTTGAAGTGATAATAAATGAATATTATGAATACTATGACAGCAGCAATAACCGCAGTTGGAGGATATGTGCCAGATTTTGTTCTCTCAAACGAAGTTTTAGAAACATTGGTAGATACTAATGATGAATGGATAACTACTCGAACAGGAATCAAAGAACGAAGATTGCTCAAAGAAAAAGGGAAAGGAACTTCTTTTTTAGCCATCAAAGCGGCACAAGATTTACTCACAAAACACAATATTGACCCCAAAGAAATTGATTTGCTGATTATGGCAACAACAACTCCAGACATGCTTGTTGCGAGTACAGGAGTATATGTTGCAACTCAAATTGGTGCTGTTAATGCCTTTGCCTATGATTTACAAGCTGCTTGCTCTAGTTTCCTTTTCGGAATGTCAACAGCGGCAGCCTACATTCAATCTGGGCGTTACAAAAAAGTATTACTCATTGGTGCAGATAAAATGTCATCCATTATAGACTATACTGACAGGGCAACTTGTATTATATTTGGAGATGGTGCGGGAGCAGTTTTGTTTGAACCTAACTATGAAGGCCTAGGACTACAAGATGAATTTTTGAGAAGTGACGGTATTGGTCGCGAATACCTCAAAATTGATGCAGGAGGATCTATACTTCCACCATCAAAAGAAACGGTAGAAAATCGCCAACATTTTGTTTTTCAAGACGGGAAGACTGTTTATAAATATGCCGTTTCTGGAATGGCAGATGTTTCAGAAAAAATTATGGAACGTAATAATTTAACTAAAGAAACTGTAAATTGGCTTATTGCACATCAGGCAAATAAACGAATTATCGATGCAACTGCAAGCCGAATGGATCTTGATGAAAGTAAAGTTTTAGTGAATATTCATCGATATGGAAATACCACATCTGGAACATTACCTTTGTTATTACACGATTTCGAACATAAATTTAAAAAAGGAGATAACCTCATTTTCGCAGCCTTTGGTGGCGGATTTACATGGGGTTCTATTTATTTAAAATGGGCTTATGATGCTAAATAAGACTCTGGATTTCTTTTGGTAATTAAATTAGTATAATGAAAAAAAAATCAAAAACAACCGAAATAATCAATAACATAATTAATTACAAAATAAACAAAACTAATAAAATATAACCTAAACAAGCATATTATGGATTTAAAAGAAATTCAAAACTTAATCAAATTTGTAGCCAATTCTGGCGTAGCAGAAGTAAAGTTGGAAACAGGTGATGTGAAAATTACCATTCGTACCACACTTGAAGGTCCTTCATCAGATGTGACCTATGTGCAACAAATGCCTGCACAACAACAAATTCAACAAACTGCGCCACAACAATTGGCTCCAGTTGCTGTAATACCAGTTGCAACCGTAGTAGATGAAAATGCAAAATATGTAACCATAAAATCTCCAATTATTGGTACATTTTATAGAAAACCATCACCAGATAAACCAATGTTTACAGAGGTAGGGAGTACAATAGCCAAAGGTGATGTTCTTTGTGTAATTGAAGCAATGAAATTATTCAACGAAATCGAAGCAGAAATTTCTGGAAAAATTGTAAAAATTCTTGTTGACGATATGTCGCCGGTAGAATTTGACCAACCTTTGTTTTTAGTAGATCCGTCTTAATTTTAATTATAAATTATGAGTTATAAATTATCATCATTTCGAAATAATTTATAATTCATAACCCATAATTCATAATTCAAAAAATATGTTTAAAAAAATATTAATTGCAAATAGAGGCGAAATTGCACTTCGTGTAATCCGCACTTGTAGAGAAATGGGAATTAAAACAGTTGCTGTTTATTCCACTGCTGATGCAGAAAGTTTGCATGTAAAATTTGCTGACGAAGCAGTTTGTATTGGTCCACCACCAAGTAATTTATCCTATTTAAAAATGTCAAGCATCATAGCAGCTGCAGAAATTACAAATGCTGATGCCATTCATCCTGGCTATGGATTTTTATCAGAAAACGCTAAGTTTTCTAAGATTTGTGCTGAACATGGTATCAAATTCATTGGTGCAAGTCCAGATATGATTGATAAAATGGGCGATAAAGCATCTGCAAAAGCAACAATGAAAGCAGCAGGAGTTCCATGTGTTCCCGGTTCAGAAGGTATTTTAGAATCATTTGAGCAAGCCGAACAAATTGCTGATGAATTTGGATACCCAGTAATGTTAAAAGCAACCGCTGGCGGCGGTGGAAAAGGAATGCGTGCCGTTTGGAAAAAAGAAGATTTATTAAAATCATGGGAAAGTGCTCGACAAGAATCTGCTGCAGCATTTGGAAACGATGGAATGTATCTTGAAAAATTAATCGAAGAACCGCGTCATATCGAAATTCAAGTTGTTGGAGATTCTTATGGAAAAGCGTGTCATTTATCAGAAAGAGATTGTTCTGTTCAACGCCGTCATCAAAAATTAACAGAGGAAACGCCTTCACCGTTTATGACAGATGAATTGAGAAATAAAATGGGAGAAGCTGCAGTAAAAGCCGCTGAATACATCAAATACGAAGGTGCTGGAACTGTAGAATTTTTGGTTGATAAACACCGAAACTTTTATTTCATGGAAATGAATACTCGAATTCAGGTAGAGCATCCAATTACTGAGCAAGTAATTGATTATGATTTGATTCGGGAACAAATTATGGTTGCCGCAGGAATCAAAATTTCTGGAAAAAACTATTTCCCAAACCTTCATGCTATTGAATGTAGAATAAATGCAGAAGATCCATACAATGATTTTAGACCTTCACCTGGCAAAATAACTACGCTTCATGCTCCAGGTGGACACGGAGTTCGACTAGACACACATGTTTATGCAGGTTATACCATTCCACCAAACTACGATTCCATGATTGCAAAGTTAATTACAACTGCGCAAACACGTCAAGAAGCCATCAATAAAATGAAACGTGCTTTAGACGAATTTGTAATCGAAGGAGTTAAAACAACGATTCCATTTCACAGACAATTAATGGATGAGCCAGCTTATGTTGAAGGTAATTATACTACTGCATTTATGGATACTTTCAAAATGAAAACTCAACAAGATTAAAAACATAATATAATCGTCACTAAAAATTTAATAAATTTTATTGTTAGTGACTTTTGGTAGAAAAAATAAAAAAAAAAGACTCCAGTGTTTTAAAACTGGAGTCTTCTGTTTTTATGTGTTTATTTAAGTTTTATTGTTCTAAGAAAATTTATTATCTAACTATAATTTGACTACTTTGCCGTTTTTAGTTTTTACTTTTACAGACATTGTAGTTTTTACTGGTTGTTTACCATTCAAATCATCTAAAACATTTAACGCTTCTTCAACATATATATCTTTTGCTAGATTATCATGCCAGTTTTTACGTTTATCTTTTAATGCTAGATCCGTTTTGGTAAGCTCTAATTCATAGGGTAAAGAATTAAACTTTAATTCATTTTTATAGTTTCTAATTGCTTTAAATTTCTTTAACTCTTCTTCTAATAAATCTTCTTCAGTTTTATATTTTTTCATATTCAAACTAAAATTGAAGTCTTTATTTCGATCATCAATCCATTTTGCATTTTCTTGAATGAGTTTAAATTGATCATTTTTCTCAATTCTATTTTTACTATTTGCAACTGCTAAATCAAAGTTCTTTTGTTTTGTCCATACCTTGTATTGAGCCGGTTCGATTTTGTCCCATGGCATGGCATTGTCTGAATCTCGTTCCCCCATTTTTAAATACATCAATCTATCTGGCATTACGACATCACTTTTTACACCTTCCAGTTGAGTTGAGCCACCATCTATTCTATAAAATTTTTGGATAGTTGTTTTTAAAGCACCCAAATCACCATAGGTTCCTGCTTGGCTAAATTGATTCAAATCGATCACTTGTTGAACGGTTCCTTTTCCGTATGTTTGTTTACTTCCAATAATTACACCTCTTTTGTAATCTTGAATTGCTGCTGCTAGAATTTCAGATGCTGAAGCAGAGAAACTATTAACCATTATCACTAATGAGCCTTCCCAAGCAATTTTATCATCTCGATCAAATAGAATTTCTTTTTTTCTATTCGACGAACTAACTTGTACAATTGGACCCTCAGTAATAAATAATCCAGCAATATCAACAACCGTTTTCAAAGAACCCCCACCATCGTCACGCACATCTACAATAATTCCTTCTACACCCGCTTTTTTTAGTCTGTCAACTTCCAAGGCCATATCTTTTCCAGCATCTCGACCCACTTTACTTTCGAAGTTTATGTAAAATTTTGGTAAATATATAACGCCGTATTTTGTTCCATTTTTTTCAACAATACTTGACTTTACATAGGTTTCTTCAATTTCAACAATATCTCTGAGAATTGAAATCAATTTAACAGAACCATCAAGTTTCTTTACTGTTAATGTAACTTCAGTTCCTTTCTTGCCTTTAATCATTTTGACTACATCGTCAATCTTCATTCCCAAAATGTCCACGGCTTCTTTATCTTTTTGTGCCACTTTCATAATTAAATCTCCCGCCTCGAGTTCTTTACCTTTCCAGGCAGGACCACCAGAGATGAGTTCCGTGATTTCAGTGTAATCATCTTTTTTCTGAAGTTTAGCACCAATTCCTTCTAGAGTTCCACTAATACTTACATCGAATTTCTCTTTGTCCTCTGGTGCAAAATAACTTGTATGTGGATCAAAACGCTCAGAAATACAATTTACAAAGATGTTGAACCAATCTTTTCGTTCAAGTTCTAAAATGTTTTTAAAATACTCGTCTAAAGATTTTAAAATTGTTGCTCTGTTTTCTTTTTCTAAATCGCTATATGATTTATTTTTATATTCATTTATTGTTTTTGACTGTTTGGTTTTTTGTGCAATGGTTAACGAATCATCTCCGATTTCGTTTAAACTTCCTTTTGCTAATTTCTCTTTCAGAGTTAATTTATCATTAAGTGAAGATAATGTTGAGAGTTTGAGTTGATTTTTCCATTTTTCCATCAACTCAGGAACATTTGCAGCAAAAGGTTGGTTTTCAGAATCTGTATTAAAAGTTTCATCTAAAGTATAATCAAATGGTTTTGATAAATTATATTTGTAATAAGCTCTAGTTTCGCCTAATCTTTTTTGAAGCCTATTGAAAGTTAAATCAAAAAAAGTTAAATCAAATTTTTTGATTTGATCATCTAATTGATTTTCATATTTAGCAAAATCATCAATGTCTGATTGCAAAAAAAATCTTTTTGAAGGATCTAATTCTTTCAAATAAGCTTTATATAATCCTTTTGAAAATTTATCATCCATAGCAGTAGGACTATAATGACCTTCTCTAAGAACATAGGTTAGGATTTCTAAAAGCGTTTTGTCTTTTCCTGGATCAATTGTCTCTTTTTTGGGCATAAAACTCCAAAGAGTTATTGATAGACCAAAAACAATCAATAGTATCTTATAGTTCCTTTTCATAAAATTTGTAATAGCGTTCATTAAAAAAAATTTCTACTAAAATAGATATAAAAACTATGCCAAATTATTTCTTTGAATATAATTTTTTGTTAAAGGTCTATTTTTAACATTATTATGATAATTTCAACTTAAAATCAGATAAAAATGCTTTATTTTGCTGGAAATAATTTTATTTCATGAATTTCAAACCACTCATTTTAGTTACCAATGACGATGGAATTTCTGCCAAAGGAATTCGAGCGTTGATAGATGTAATGACAACAATTGGAGAAGTTATTGTTGTTGCGCCAGACAAACCTCAAAGCGCTATGGGGCATGCGATTACTATAAATAATGTATTAACTCTTCAAAAAGTTTCTTCAGAAAATGCATTGGTTACAGAATATAGTTGTTCTGGAACTCCTGTGGATTGCGTTAAAATTGCTGTTCATGAAATAATGAATCGAAAACCCGATTTGTGTGTTTCTGGAATCAATCATGGATCAAATTCCTCTATAAACGTAATATATTCAGGTACCATGAGCGCGGCTGTTGAGGCTGGTATTGAGGGGATTCCTGCAATTGGATTTTCACTTTCAGATTACGATCATAATGCCAATTTCGAACCTGTAAAATCTTTTGTAAAAAAAATAACCCTTGAAGTTCTCAACAATAAACTCCAAAACGGAATTGTTCTGAACGTTAATTTTCCAAAATTAGAAGAACAACAAATCAAGGGAATCAAAATTTGTCGTCAAGCGAAAGCTTCTTGGGAAGAAAAATTCGATAAGCGGCAAAGTCCTTTTGGAAAGGATTACTATTGGCTTTCTGGAGAATTTGTGAACCATGACAAAGGCGAAGATACTGATGAATGGGCCTTAGAAAACAACTATGTTTCAATTGTTCCTGTTCAGTTTGATCTAACTGCGCATCACGCAATACAAGAGTTGAACACTTGGAGTTTTAATAAATAGAAATATGAACAAACAATTAATTATCAAAGACCTTTTGATTGGTTTTGTTATTGGATTATTAACGACAGTTTTGGGCTGTTATTTATTTTTGCGGTTCAACACAAAATATGATTTTCTTGAAGGTGTAAATGCTATAAAACAAGAAGGTTATTTGGGGAAATTAATTGCCTTGAGTGCTGTTTTGAATATTTTAATTTTCTTTTTGTTACTAAAATTAAATAAAGAAATCATGGCTCGTGGCGTTGTTTTTGCCACGATTGTGCTTACAATCATTACTATATTTGTATAAAAATGAAGTACTATATTATTGCTGGCGAAGCATCGGGTGATTTACATGGTTCGAACCTCATGAAGGAATTGTTTTTGCAAGATGCGAAAGCAGACATTCGGTTTTGGGGTGGTGATTTGATGCAACAAACTGGTGGAACTCTTGTAAAACACTATCGTGATTTGTCTTTTATGGGTTTTCTAGAGGTAGTCTTAAACCTGAAAACAATTTTAAACAACATTAAAATTTGTAAAGCCGATATATTAAATTTTAAACCCGATGCTCTTATTTTTATAGATTATCCAGGTTTTAATATGCGCATTGCCAAATGGTCTAAAGTTTTAGGTTTTAGAAATTACTATTACATTTCGCCACAAATTTGGGCTTGGAAAGAAAGTAGAATTAAAGATATAAAACGAGATGTAGATAAAATGTTTGTGATTTTGCCGTTTGAGAAAGATTTTTATGAAAAAAAACATCATTTTTCTGTAGAATTTGTGGGTCATCCTTTAATTGATGCAATTTCGAATAGGGAAAAAACCAATTTTGAAAATTTTATCAAAGAAAATAATTTACCTAATTTGCCAATTATTGCTTTATTACCAGGCAGTAGAAAGCAAGAAATTGAGAAAATGCTATCAATTATGCTTTCGATTGTTGACGATTTTCCTGTTTATCAGTTTGTAATTGCAGGCGCACCAAGCCAAGATTTTAGTTTTTATAATCAGTTTTTGAGCAATAAAGATGTATATTTTGTTCCAAATAAAACCTATGATTTATTGAGCGTTTCACATGCAGCATTGGTAACCAGTGGTACAGCAACATTAGAAACGGCTTTGTTCAAAGTGCCACAAGTGGTTTGCTATAAAGGCGGATGGATTTCATATCAAATTGCAAAACGCTTGCTAACGCTAAAATTTATTTCGTTGGTTAATTTAATTATGGATAAAGAAGTAGTTACTGAACTAATACAAAGTAAATTTAATAAAACTAATTTAAAAGTTGCACTATTGTATGCTATTGCTGGCGCCAAACGTGAAAGCATTTTAGAAAATTATGAACTTTTAGAAACTAAATTAGGCGGGGCTGGCGCAAGTCACAATACGGCGCAATTGATTGTAGATTCCATATAATGAAAATACTTCAATTCCCGTTAGTTAAAATTATTGCGTTTTTTGCTACAAATGTATTTAGATGTCTTTTGAGCCTATTCCAACTTTCCGTTATAGCCCTTGTTCTCAAAGTTTTTTTTCTTTTGTCCTTGCAAGAGCTTTCTGCGGTCGCTTTGCAACGCCAAGAAAAAATAACTTTCAAAACTGCGGGGCTACTACTGCAATTTGGGGCAGTTTGCATGTCATTCTTTAGAATGTTTTGTTTTAAATTCATTTTTTTAGTAAAAAAACGGCTAGTTTGCCGTTTTAAATTTTATTCTGAGATAATTTTTGTCTTAAAAATATATCCTTTGTTACCTGCTTTTGTTACTACCAACCACCATTCTCCAGTTTTGTCTAATACTTCAATCTCCGAACCTGTTTTTACTTTTTCTAATATTACTGAAGCAGCATTTTTTTCTTGACGTAAATTTGTGAAACCGTCTGGGTCTTGAATAATCCCTTGAGAAGTTTCTTGAGAAATTATTGAAAGGTATAATTCAGTATATTTTTTTAGTGATGGATAATTATAAAATGAATTATTTTGAAAATCTTTTAAAATTAAGTTGTTTTGGACATAAAAATTATTTAGTAATGTATATCCTTTATTACTACTAGCATCCTTATCTTCATCTTTTTTTAATTGTATTTCAATTAAATAAGCTAAGGTTGAATTTATGTATTTAATGTTTTGTTTTGGTACAATATTGTTTTTGTTCAAAAATAAAAAGTAGGATAAATCAAAAATATATTCTGAATTATTAATTAGTATATCTGACAATAACTTTTTTCTGATTACTTCTTTTTTACTTAAATTATTATACCACAACAATGATACTTTAAAAGAATCTGGAACATCTTCCAGATGTTTCAACGTTCTTATTAATTGGTTGTTCAAAACAGTGTTTTTTTCATAATTAAAATATATAACTATGTTTTGTAAATGAAATGTATCTTTTATTATGAAGGGCATTGTGGAAATGTCATCATTTAAAAGTAATTTATTATATAAAATAAATTCATCATCATTACTTCTTTGTTTAGTTAAATAATCTTTAAGTGCATCACCACCACCATCAATAATTCCTCGGTCAAGTTCATAAAAATCAATAAATCTTTCTTTTCTCATAATGGAATATACATTGTGGATATAAGAATTAGAGCCATTAATTAAAGGGGCGACATCATCAAATTTTGATTTATTTATATCAACACCAAATAAATCGGTTACTTTTTCATTAAAAATTTCATCTGACGGAAATTTAAAATTATTGTCTTTTAAAAAGTTTACCATTAATGGTGCATATCCTTTATAAAGGGTGTCTTCATAAACTAAATTTTCACTATTGTTATTCATATTTAAATTAGGTTGATTATTTTCTTTTTTGTTTTTATTACAACTCAAAATTGTTAACATTATAATAAATGTAACTACAAATGTATTTTTCATAATTAATTATTGTTTACCTATTTTACTATATTTTCTTTTATAATCCTTACTATCTGCTAAAACGCTATATTTTTCAAAAACTTTCGAAATATCGCTCACCTCTTCAACATAAACATTTATTTTTTTGTTACCTGCTTTCTTCGATTTATATAAACTTACTAATGTTTTCATACTTGCATTATAAACTCTAACACATCCATATGTGTACATTAAAGCACCAGTATCATTATAAACTCCTTTTGGATTATCCATTGTATGTCCTGAATGGATAGCAATACCTTTTCTTCCCTTTTTCATTGCAGTTGATGCATCACCCTTAATACCATTCATTTTTATCAATCCATGATCACCATAACTTTTATCACCAATATGGACTTCCTCATGCCAAGAACTCCATAATCCTTTTGGAGTGCTTCCATGGCCTTCGGGTATCATAATTGCATTATTAGTGGTGCCCATTGCTAAAACATAACATTTAAATAAAATCTCTTTGTTGTCAAAAAACACTAATAAACCCTCTTTTGTTCTATCGGCGGGTACAATAATATCAATGTAGTACTCCGAATCAGTAGCTTTATAAACGCCGTCATGTGTTTGTAAACCAATTTCAGTTTTTTCTTTTTCAGTATTAATTCTACAGTTATTTATATTAAAAACTTTTGAAGTAATTTCATCAAATATCTTCTGCTTCTCTTTATGATTAGTCGAAGAATTGCCATTTTCATCTTTAATTGGTGCATCGTTACCTACTTTTGGGCATATACTACCAATTACATCTTTATTACCCTTCGTCAAGGTATTTATATTTTTCCATTTAAAAAATATCATTGCACTCAAAACTGATAATTCTACTTTTTCACCTATTAGATTAGGGTTTGCAACAACATCCATATTGTTTTTTAATGTAAATTTATTACAATACTCATAAAAAGCTTTTCCAGTTACCTGTATTAATCCTCTTCCTCTATAATCCCAACCATCATTTGCATTTGTATTACCTAATTCTTTTGCCATTCTAGCTGGTGGAGAATATGCCCAATTTGCAATATTTTTTTGATTTTCTTGAGAAACACCTGGTAACTTAGGTTTAATTTCAGGTCTACCCCAAAGTTTTGCTTTTTCTTTTCCTTCTTTAGTTTGAAATGCACCAAAAAGAGATAAAGATTTATAGTAGTAATTGAAACCTTCACCTTCTTTTAAATTTAAAGTCCTACCAGCTTCTACTCTTGCCTGAGAAAATAAATGTGCTTTATTCCAACAAGTATTCATGCCCAATTCTTTCATATACTTAGAATATGTTTCAGCAACTTTTGTTAATGTTGCATCATCAGCCCCTGTAAAAATTTTCTTTAATTCATCAGCAGTAACGGGTTTATCACAATTTGGGCAATCACTTTTCTTTTCATCTTTAACATCAGTTTTTCCAACCTTACCTTTAGTAATATTCCTCGCAATATCAATAATAGAATTGTTAGTATTTACTTTTATTTGAGTACTCACCACATGCGCCTTGGTTTCCATGATTTCAATTTCCACAAACACATTGTCACTATACAAATTTGCTCCACGTTCTTTTACCTTTTCATTGAGAACAAAACTCACAAAACAAGGACTTTCTTTTATTGTGAATTCTGGAGTTGCATCAAGAAAATTGTTTTCACCCATCGCTTCGTGGTCATACATGCGCATGATGACCTTTTGATTAATCAAGCCAGTAGACCCAAAATGGGCTCTAATCTTCATGCCGTTGTAACTCGCTTGGGTTATTTTGTGGTTCTTATCATCAGTAAAATAAATATACGTGATTTTCTTCGGCTCCACCGCCTTTGGTACTGCAGGTTTGGGTGCAGGTTTCGTGGGTGCAGGTTTTTGAGGAGGAACAACTTCTTTTGGCGCTTCCGCTTTTATTTTCTGTTTCGGCTCTTGCACACCAACAGGCTCAATACCTTTTATTTTGTCAATAATAATCTTCTTTTTTTCTTCTTTATACTCTGGCGCATAAATATTAATATTGCCCCCTGCAATTAGTGGCGTGTCTGGTGCATATGCAGTTACATAATACTCATGCGTTTTGCCCTCATAGGCATTGTGTGCCGTCGCAATTTTTCTATAGGCGTTTTGAATCACAAATTGCACTTGAGCAATACCTGCTTCGCCAACAGTTGCAAGTTGTTCTGCTACTTTGTTATAGCGGTTTTCTTCGCTGTGTCCTGCACCAATGGCATCGTCTTCCCACAATTCAATGTGCAACATTTCGCCAACCATGCCAGCAGTGTGAACGGTAGTGATAACTTTTTTACCATAATGAAATAATTCCCCCTTTGGTATGGGGTCATCGTTAATATCATACATGTCTATTTTGAGAATCTCTCGTTGCTCTTGAGGACCAACAAATGTTTCGGCTTTCTTTTGTGCTTGACTGTCCATGAAATCCTTGAAAACAGGATTGGCTTGATTTTGTGCGTTATTGTCTCCCTGTCGAACTTGTTGATGGTTGCCCTCGCCAGTTTGTCCATGATTTTTGATTTCAATGCAATCAGGACCTCCAATCGGGCATGTGGCTTTGCTGTCCTCTAGTAAATAATGACCGCCGTTTTCTTCAATAATCAATTTATCATAAGCCCCATTCCATTTATTGATTATGACTTGACATGGCAAATTACCAGAACTAGTGGGCTGCAAGGTGCAATTGCCAAAAGTATTTTTCTCTAATGTTTGTCCAATATCCTTGTCCGTAGCAACTAATTTGTCTTTACCCTCTTTGTCGTTAATGGTAACCTTGCTTTGTGTTAATACCTTTAGGACATCTGTTTGTGGGGCTTCGCTAAATTTGCATTGGCACGTTGCACCCTGAACTACTATATGTTTATCTGCCATATTTTGAATTGTAAATTATGAGTTTTTTTATTTCTTTTCTCTTGTTTCTTGTCTCTTCGCCATCTCCCATCTCCCATTTTTATTTAGTTTCGGCTCCCTCTCCTTTGGAGAGGGCTGGGGTGA
>JANPDC010000061.1:0-20204 GCA_031431275.1 Bacteroidota bacterium | reverse complement strand
AATTTAAGGATTATTTTTCAATGATGATTTTTACATCAAAAAATTCCTCTTGGCTTGTTTTTATAAAATTATCTTTATCTGGAATATCAATAAAAAAATCTGTAAAATGATAACAAGGCGAAGTCAAATTTTGATCGATTAGTTTTAAAAAAACTGTATTCCCTTTTGAATTTTTGAATAAATTTTCTCTTTCAGTAATTATTTTTTTTAGTTGAACTCCTTTTTTAAAATTATAAATTGTGAAAACTGTTGTCCCAACTAGAACAACAAAAAAAGAAAATGTTGCTTTTGAAAATTTTTTTAACTCGTTGATTTCATTAGATATTTGAAATGTTTTTTGAAATGTCTTCAAACAAAAAGTAATTGTAAAAACAATCATAAAATAAACAAAGAAAATTACGGTTCGTTTTGCCATGAGATTCGTAATCAGTATAAAAGGCAAAATAGTACTCAATGAAACCAATAGCCATTTGAAATCGAACATCAAATCAATCCAACTTTCTTTATTTTTTGGGAACTTAAGTTTGGGAAGTTTATCGAATTTTGTAAATGGATTTAAAAGATTAAAGATTCCAAAAGCAACTACTATCGATAAAAATATACCCAAAATTGAATAACATAAATAATAAAACGAAACAAAAAGAATATTTCTAAAAATCATAAAAAATGTGATGTCAGAAAGTCTTGGAAGTCCAGATGTTTCCAATCGCATGGCATTTCCGGGTGCTAGCATAATGAAACTTAATCCTGATAGAATCGAAATTAAAATTAAAAAATTGAAATTATTTATAGAATTTATTTTTTTTAAATAATTATAAATTAAATAAATAACGATCAATGTCAATAATGCAATTGTTAGATTTTGAGTTGTACCGCCCACGATAATTGAAAAAATTAAGAATAAAATTTTTTGAAAAAAACCTATTTTTAAATCTTGAATTCTCAAAAATAATAAAACCCAAATGGCTCCAAGTAGTAAAGCAAAAGAATAACAACCGCCAGTTCCCCAATAAACAGTTTCAGAGAAATGAATGAATCCACTCAACCAAGAAACTATAATTAGCATTAAAATAACTAGTATTTTATTGAATTTATTTGTGATTTGAAACTTTAGTTCTTGGTTAATGATATAAAAAATTAGAAATCCGCTTCCCAAGAAACACAAACTCCAAAAGAAAGTGATCAATTCAATAGATAAATTTTTTAGAAAAAAACCTTGCACAAAAGCACCTAAAGTAAGCATTCTTCCATCCCAAGTAAGGTAGCCTTCAATACAATTTTGTAGAATTCCATTCTTGTTTAAATTAACAATAAATGCATAGTCATCTGCCCAATAGAATGTATTTACGCATAATGAAAGAATGAGTAAAATTACAAAACAGGCAAAAAACAGAATGAATTTGGTTTGTTTATTTAAAATCATTTGGTTTAATCTTTTATTGAATTTACAAATTCATTCATAATTATAGAACATTTTTTTGCACCCATAGTGTGTAAATGATCTGGATCAAAAAAATCATCATCTGAAAAACGACTATCATTAAATAGGTTCAAATAATAAACCGAACTATTTTTTATTTTGAGATTGTTGCAACTAATGAAAATTTTTTCCAACTTTAATTTATCTGTCAAAGCAGCATATGGTCTTGAAACAGGCATAGTTGCTAAAATTACATTTATTTTTTGTTTTTTACATACATCAATTATGGATTGAATTTTTTTGATATTGATTTCAAAATCTGAAATGTTATCTTCATGTCTGGCCATAGTGCTAAGCGCTTCAACCTTTAAATTTCTATTTTTTATTTGGTAATAATCAATCCCAAAACCATCATTGTTACAATTGATAATTGTTCCTTTAGAAAAATAACTATTTAATAAATTGAGATTTGTTTTAAGGTTTCTAGTTGATGACAATAAATATTTTTTTGGATCAAATATAGATACTATTGGAACATTTAGATCCATATAACTCGAATAATAGTATTTTCGAAAAATATCTTCATCTGTATTTTCAATTTCGCTTAGACTAAAATATTCTACGTTTAAAATTATATATTTTAGATTTTTAAATTTTTGTATGTGTTTGTCAAATAATAACTTATCAAAATATATAGTTTGACTCACGTTTGAAAAATTATAAGTTTTTTGAATGAAAAAAGTAGGATTTAATCCATAAAAAGTATGAGAATTTCCGAGTATAAGTACTTTAGTATCATTGTATTTTTTTGTTATTTGTTTTGCTTTTTCAGTATAATTATTTGGCACGAATTCATAAAACAATTCTATGGAAGTTAATACCAAAAATATTGGAAATAGAAATTTTAGCGTTCTTTTAATTAATAGATTCATTAAAATTGAAAATAAATAAATTGCAAGTTAGAGCCATTGTAATATAAAATTAAAAAAATCAAGATATAATAAAAAATTAAACGAAACGGTTTCGAAAAATAATGAATATTCTTTATAGCAAAACTACTATTTCTTCCAAACCATTCAATCACAATAAATAAAATAATAAAACCAAAAGTTGTTTTTGGGAGAATAGTTGGAAAAGTAAAAAGTGATGGCGAAACTATTTTAGAGAGATATGAAAAAGCGTCATTTAAAGTATTTGACCTGAAAAATATCCAACAAAGAGTTACAATTAAAAATGTAAAACAAATTTGCAAAATTGATTTTAAGTTGATTTCTGAATTTGAAATAATTTGGATGTCATTTCGATTTTTATTTTTTAGCATTAAAGGAATAAAAAACAGGGCATTGAGAAAGCCCCAAAACAAAAACGTCCAATTTGCACCATGCCAAAAACCACTCAATAAAAAAACAACAAATATATTTACAATTTGAATTGATTTTTTGACTTTAGAACCTCCTAAAGGAATGTAAACATAATCACGAAACCAACTGGATAATGAAATATGCCAACGTCTCCAAAACTCTGCTATATTTCTAGAGAAATATGGATATGAAAAATTTTGGAAAAGTTCAATTCCTAATAATCTTGCTACTCCAAGAGCAATGTCTGAATATCCTGAAAAATCTCCATAAATTTGAAATGAAAATAAAATTGCTCCAACAAAAAGTGTACTTCCACTATGATTAGAATAATTTGCATAAATATCATTTACAAAAACGGCACAATTGTCTGCAATTACAACTTTTTTAACCAATCCCCACAAAATTTGCCTCAGCCCAAGGATGGAATTTTCATAACTAAAAACTCTTTTTTTTTGTATTTGAGGTAATAAATGTGTAGCTCTTTCGATGGGTCCAGCAACTAAAAGTGGAAAAAAACTAACAAATAAAGAGTAATCTACATAATCTTTAGTGGGTTCTATTTTTTTATTATAAATATCAATTACGTATGACAAACCATGAAAAGTATAGAAAGAAATTCCAACGGGTAGAATCAACAATAAAACTATTTTATTTGCTTGAAATCCAAAAGAGTTTAAAAGCAAAGAAAAATTTTCAGAAAAAAAATTGAAATATTTAAAAAAACCCAGAAAGCAAATATTAATTGAAATACTCAAAAAAAGCCAAAACTTCTTATAGAAAATTGATTCTAAATTTTGTTTTATTTTTTTACCACAATAAAAATCCAATAAGATAGAAAAATTGAGTAAAACTAAAAATCGCCAATCCCAACATGCAAAAAAAAACATACTTGAAATTAGCAAAAACAGATTTTGAAATTTCAAATTTTTATTAAAAACGTTCCAATACAGAAAATAAACTATTACAAAAAAGAGTATAAAATTGATAGAGTTAAAAAGCATTTATTAATTTTATATAATTTTTTTGTGCAAAATTTAAAAATATTTCTACACAAATATAATATAATTACTGCCAACTTTTCATTTATAATTTCTAAAACAGAGTCGATTTTTCTTATAATTAATTTTTATTTTGTATTATTGAGCAATAAAATTTCTATTTATGAATGCGATGGGTCAAGAAGTAATCACTAAAAAAAAATTGGCATTAGCCAAAGCAGTCACACAACTCAAAAATGAATTTGTTGGAATTGATAGTATCATTGAAGAATTGGCAGACACCATTTTGCCTTGGTGGCTCTTTCCAGAAAATCAATTACGACCCTTGATTATTAATCTTTGGGGAATGACAGGTAGTGGAAAAACAGCATTAATCAAACGTCTTTCAGAATTATTACAGTACGAAAAACAACTTTTGAGATTCGACATGGGAGAGTTTGGAACCTCAAGTTCCTTCTTGAAATATACTTTGACACAACAACTCATTCAATTTAGCGAGCAATCACCAATTATAGTTTTAGATGAATTTCAATTTGCAAAAACCAAAGATGAGCAAGGAAAAGAAGTCAACAACACCAGTTTACGAATTATTTGGGATTTGCTCGATAGTGGTCAACTCAACTACGAACCCAGTGGAAATTCCTATTATCTAACCAGAGCCAAAAAAGCAATAAAGATTTTAGAAGCAGGACAAAAAAGTGGAGTTCAAGTCAAAAACGGAATCATTCTAGGAGACAATACCGAGTTTTCTGAGATATTAGCCGCATTCAATTTTGGATATCAAGACAGTAGCGTTGATCGAAGCGATGAGAAAATCCCCTTTCAAAAAAACGAAATATTCATTTCAGATACTTTCTGTAACGGAATATTCGAAATGAATAATGCTAAATTCACAGACTTTAGAGAAATTGCAGAGCACATCAAAACATTACCAAACATACAAGCAATAATTGATTACATAAAAACAAATCTCGAAGACGAATATGCATTCAAAACCATGGATTTGTCTCGAAGTTTAATATTTGTCGTAGGAAATCTTGACGAAGCCTTTTCAATGAGCAATAACATCAACCCAGACATTGATGCGGATGAGTTTAGACGATTTACATTGAAAATCAATATATCAGATATTAAGACCGCTTTGCAAAGACGTTTCAGAAACGAGCAAATCGCTCGATTAGGAAACAATCACATGATATATCATGCATTTTCCCATAAAAATTTCGAAAAACTAATCAAGTTACATCTCAGTCAAATTGCTAAAATTGCAAAAGAAAAATTCAGTTTGAAACTAAAGTTCACATCATCAGTTTGTGATTTACTCTACAGCGAAGGCGTTTTTCCAACACAAGGTGTTAGACCCATTATCAGTACAATTAGAAATTTAATTGAAAGCAATATCACTAAAATAGTATTACACATTTCAGAAAATAATTTACAAAAAGTAGATACCATACTCTGGGATTTTGATCAAGATAATTTTGTAATCAACTTCATTGCTAACGAAAAAGTAGTTGATAAAAAGAATTTTCAAGTACTTCAAAAAATTAATTCTTTGAGAAAAAGTGCTAAAAATGACTTGCAAGCCATAGTAGCCGTTCACGAATCGGGTCATACATTAGCATCAATGTTTTTGGCAAAAGTAATACCAGAATATGTAATTACTAAAACCGTAGATAGCGAAAGTAATGGTTTTGCCTACATAATTCTTCCCGAAGAAATCATTACATTACGATTATTGAAAGACCAAATCAAGATAGGATTGGGTGGTTATCTGGCCGAGAAATTCATTTTTGGAGAAGAAAATAACACCACAGGCGTAAGAGGCGACTTAGAAAAACTCACCATGAACGCCCATCAAATCATTCGAGATTTCGGAATGGGGGCAAAGCCCTACAAAATGAATTTGCACCAATATGGCGGAAATGCCTACCAGTTTACATTCGATGAAAATCTCGAAAAAGAAGCCAGATTAATCATCGAACAATGCATCATCAAAGTTGACAATTGCTTAAAAGAGCATAAGCAATTTCTATTAACTCTATCTAAATATTTAAGTAACAACAGCAGAATCAATAAGGATGAAATGGAAAAAATGGCAATGGACTATTTCAAGAAAAATAAAATAAAACCAATTCAATTCTTAGACATAACAAACTATTATGATTTCAAAAACAAATTAGATCTAATGAATTAAGTCTCTTGGGCGTGACCCTTGTTTCCGCTATCGCTACAACAAGCGTCAGGCTGTACGCTAAATCCACGCAAAAAAGCGTGGGATATCGCTTCCATCCTTCACGCGAGCAATCAGTAAATTATAGACCTAACAGGTTTTAGAAACGGGTTAGGTCTTTTCATAATAAAGTACAACTTTTTTTCAAATCTTTCAAATCCTCTAAATCTGTAGCAAAAAAATAAATTAGCCATTCAGATTAAAAGTCATTCAAATAATAAATACAAATATTAAAAAACTGTATCAAATCGCTTAAAAATCATCACGCAAAATCATTGAACTCATGTCGCGAGCAATCCGTAAATTAGAGACCTAACAGGTTTCTAAAACCTGTTGGGTCTTTTCATAATAAAGTACAACTTTTTTTCAAATCTTTTAAATCCTCTAAATCTGTGGCAAAAAAATAAATTAGCCATTCAGATTAAAAGTCATTCAAATAATGAATACAAATATTAAAAAACTGTATCAAATCGCTTAAAAATCATCACGCAAAATCATTGGATTCATGTCGTGAGCAATCAGTAAATTAGAGACCTAACAGGTTTCTAAAACCTGTTAGGTCTTCTCATAATAAAGTACAACTTTTTTCAAATCTTTTAAATCCTCTAAATCTGTGGCAAAAAAATAAATTAGCCATTCAGATTAAAAGCCATTCAAATAATGAATACAAATATTAAAAAACTGTATCAAATCGCTTAAAAATCATCACGCAAAATCATTGGACTCATGTCGTGAGCAATCAGTAAATTATAGACCTAACAGGTTTCTATAACTTGTTAGGTCTTTTCATAATAAAGTACAACTTTTTTCAAATCTTTTAAATCCTCTAAATCTGTGGCAAAAAAATAAATTAGCCATTCAGATTTAAAGCCATTCAAATAAATTGCTTATTTTTGAAAAATACCTCTAAATAATGAATGCAAATATTGAAAAACTGTATCAAATCGCTCAAAAATCATCACGCAAAATCATTGGACTCATGTCTGGAACTTCGCTTGATGGTTTGGATATCGCATTTTGTGAAATCTCCAAATCTGGTGAAAACACAAAAGTAAACCTACTGAATTTTGAAACAATTGATTATTCCGAAGATATCAAAATAGAAATCCGAAAAGTATTTGCAAAGCAGAATATCGATTTTCAACATTTGGTTTTACTCAACGAATGGATTGGGAATTTACATGCAAAAATGATTTTAGAAGTTCTCAAAAAATGGAACATCAAACCGCACGAAGTTGATCTTGTGGCTTCGCATGGACAGACCGTTTTTCATGCACCAAAAAACCTCCATCAACAACAAAAATTTCCAAATGCAACGCTGCAAATAGGCGATGGCGATCATATTGCAGTAAAAACAGGAATCATAACGCTATCAGATTTTCGTCAGAAACATTTGGCAGCGGGTGGAGAAGGAGCCCCTTTGGCAGTGTATGGTGATTATTTTATTTTTGGAAAAAAAGGAGAAAATCGCATCATGCTCAATATGGGTGGCATTGCTAACTTCACCTATTTGCCTTCGACAATGAATCCTGAAGAAGTTTTTGTCACAGATACAGGAACCGGAAACACATTAATCGATGCCTTTGTCAGAGAATTTTTCCCCGAAAAAGCCTATGATAAAGACGCTCAAATTTCTAAACAAGGAACCATAAATAAATGGCTCTTGCAAGAACTCAAAAATGATGAATTTTTTAGCAAACCGTTTCCAAAGACCACAGGACCAGAACTTTTTAGTAAAGAATATGTGCGAAAGGCACAATTAAAATCCAAAACAGAGCAAATCTCAATACATGATTTATTAGCAACACTAACTCGATTTAGTGCTGAAACCATTGCCGAAGCCATTAATTTTGCAATTTCAAATACAAAATATTCAACACAAGATTTTAACATTTACATGTCTGGTGGTGGCATGCATAATCCTTTGCTCGTGGAGTGGCTCAAAGAATTATTGCCTTGTAGTTTTCTAAAAACAAATGATTTAGGAATCTCTGGTGATGCTAAAGAAGCCGTTTTATTTGCAATCTTAGCCAATGAAACCGTTGCAGGAGGAACTTCTGATTTTGGAACTCGAAAAGGAATCCCATCAGTTTCAATGGGTAAAATTTCATTTCCGAGTTAATTTATAAATTATATTTATTATGTGATAATTTTTGTTTTGTTAGATTCGATAATTAATGGTAAAGTATAGTAACACAAATAAAGTTTAAACTAAAATTGACAAATTGAACAAGTTTCTTTTAAACTTTATATTAAATTAAAATTTTAAAAATAAAAAATCTAATTTTATTGTTTAATAAATTTAACTGTATTTTTATCACCATTGATTTGATATGTTAAAAAATAAACTCCTTTATTAAAACTTTCAACGTTTATATTTTTTTTAATGACTTTATCATTATCATAATATACATTTTTACCCAAAACATCTTTAATAAAAACAGAATCAAAATTTAAACTATCAATATTTTCAATATTAATAATATCTACCACTGGGTTTGGAAATAAATTAATATTTGATTTTTTAAAACTATCAATACTTAAATTTGTATACTCAAAAAAACTAAATGATGAGTTAACTCCAGTAGAAGAGCAACCAGCAATACCGCGAAAAGGATTCGATTTATACCAAACATATGATACTGAACCATTTTCTGTTACTTTAAATCGCATGCAATCAGCATAAGATGCAAAAGGAGTAATAACGGTTCCATATCCGTCATACAATACAGTTCTACTTGAAACTGAAGAAGAAGAATCTTCTTGATAAGTATCAGTAAATGATGCATTGTAAGCAAATGGAAAAACCCATTGAGTAGCTGGATTTGGGTAAGGTACACTAACATTTGTTCCAAATGAACCCCCAACAACCTCAGATTTTAATGATGATTTAATACTATAAATATAAGATATATTATCAATTTTAACAAAATAATTTGTTGTTGGAAAACTTGATGAATATGGAGCTGTCAAAACAGTTTCATAACTATTTGGACCATTAAGAGTTGTTTGTAAAGAAGAAAAATTCCAAGTGACGTTAAGACCAGAACTTCCTTGATTTAAACTATTCGAATTTGCTTCATAAGTATTATAACTTAAATTTAAGTTATCTAAATCAGTGGAATTTAAAACGGTTTGCCCATAATTTATTCCAACTGTTAGAATAAATATTAATATAATGATGTTTTTCATGTCTAAATTATTTATAATTATTTGATTCAAATGTAATTAAATTATTTTAAACTTACTAAACTTTGTTCGATTGTAGCAATATTAGCCAAAGCATCTGATTCTTTTTTACGTTCGTTTTCAATAATCTCTGGTTTGGCGTTGGCAACAAATTTCTCGTTAGACAATTTTTTTCTAACAGAATCTAAAAATCCTTGTGCGTAAATCAATTCAGTTGAAAGTTTTGCAATTTCGGCTTCAACATCAATATTTCCAGAAATTGGAATAAAATATTCGTTTGATTTTGTTCTAAAAGTCAAAGCCCCATCGATTTTTTCGTGAACATATTCTAAACTTGTAATGTTTCCCAATTTCATGATAACTGAATCAAAATGACTCGAAGTTTTTTCATTATTGATGATTTTTAAATCAATAGTATCTTTTTGAGCGATATTTTTCTCTTTTCTAATGGTTCTAATTCCAGAAATAACTTCGGTTGCAAAGTCAAAATTTTCTATAATTGAAATGTCAAAACGTGTCTTTTTTGGATATTCAGCAATAATCAAGGCTTCTGCTGGCGTTCTTTCTTTTATCAAATGCCAAATTTCTTCGGTTAAAAATGGCATAAACGGATTCAGTAATTTCAAATTAACTTCTAAAATTTCAATCGCTTTTGCAAAAGTAACAGCATCGATTGGTTGTTGATACGCTGGTTTAATCATTTCAAGAAACCAAGAACAAAAATCGTCCCAAACCAGTTTGTAAGTCGCCATTAAAGCATCAGACAAGCGGTATTTGTCGAAACTATCATCAATTTCGGCTATTGTTTTTTGCATTTTGGCTTCGTACCATTCAATGGCAACTTTACTCGATTCGGGTTGCGGAATTGTAGATGAAACTTCCCAACCTTTTATTAATTTGAAAGCATTCCATATTTTATTTCCAAATGCTTTGCCTTGTTGACACAATTGAGAGGTGTAAAATTCTGGTAAATTGTTTTCCTTTCTGTGAAGAATTTCTTTCTCGTCAAGTACTTTTCCGTTTTCGTCAATTTGCTGTGCATCAAACATAATGTCGTTTCCTGCGGCTGCGCATAAAAGTAATCCCACACGAACGCCATCTGCTCCATAATCATTGATTAACCCTAATGGATCAGGAGAATTTCCAAGCGATTTAGACATTTTTCGTCCTTTTCCGTCACGAACTAAACCTGTTAAATAAACATTTTTGAAGGGCTTTTTGTCTGTATATTCATATCCTGCAATAATCATTCTTGCAACCCAGAAAAATAAAATATCTGGACCAGTTACTAAATCATTGGTTGGATAATAGTATTTAAAATCTTCGTTTTCAGGTTCCATTATTCCTCCAAAAACGGACATTGGCCACAACCAAGACGAAAACCAAGTATCTAATGCATCGGCGTCCTGTATAAGGTTGTTGGTTGTTAGTTGTTGGTTATTAGTTTTTTGTTTGGCTAAAACTAAGGCATCTTCAATGGTTTCTGCTACTACAAAATCCTCTTTTCCATCACCGTAGAAATAAGCAGGAATTTGTTGCCCCCACCACAATTGACGAGAAATATTCCAATCGCGAATGTTTTCTAACCAATGTCTGTAAGTGTTTTCGAAACGTTTTGGATGCAAAACAATTTCATCTGATTCAAGAACCGATTTTATGGCTGGTTTTACCAAATCTTCCATTCTCAAAAACCATTGATCGGACAATCTTGGTTCGATTACGGCTTTGGTTCTTTCTGACGTTCCAACTTTGTTTAAATGAATTTCGGTTTTGGCTAATGCTCCAATTTTTTCAAGTTCTAATGCAATTTCAGTACGAACAACAAATCGGTCTTTGCCTTGATAATGTAAACCAAAACTATTTAAAGTAGCATCATCATTTAGAATATCAATGATTTCAAGATTATGTTTTTCGCCAAGCGTTTTGTCATTCATATCGTGGGCTGGCGTTACTTTTAGACAACCCGTTCCGAATTCGATATCTACATAATCATCGCCAATAACTGGAATTTCACGATTGCAAATAGGTACAATTACCGTTTTTTCGATTAAATGAGCAAATCGTTCGTCATTAGGATTTACACAAATTGCTGTATCGCCAAAAATGGTTTCTGGTCGAGTTGTTGCAACAGTCAAAAAGTCGTTTGAATTTTGAATTTTATATTTAATGTAAAACAATTTCCCTTGTTGTTCTTCGAAAATTACTTCTTCATCAGAAAGTGTGGTTTTGGCTTCTGGATCCCAGTTTACCATTCTGTAACCACGATAAATTTGACCTTTATTATACAAGTCAACAAACGACTTGATTACAGATGCTGACATGTCTGGATCCATTGTGAATTTTGTACGTTTCCAGTCGCACGAGCAACCCAATTGTTTGAGTTGTTCAAGAATTGTCCCGCCATATTTGTCTGTCCAAGCATAGGCATGTACCAAAAATTCTTCGCGAGTTAAATCGTTTTTGTTGATTCCTTCGGATTTTAGTTTGGCTACAACTTTGGCTTCGGTGGCGATTGATGCGTGATCAGTTCCAGGAACCCAACATGCGTTGAACCCTTTTAATCTAGCACGGCGAATGAGAACATCTTGAATGGTATTGTTCAACATGTGGCCCATGTGCAAAACTCCAGTTACGTTTGGTGGCGGAATTACGATTGTATATGGCATGCGATGGTCTGGTGTTGATGAAAAATAATCGTTTTTCATCCAATAGTCGTACCATTTTTGTTCAGTTGCTGCGGCGTTGAATTGTGCTGGAATTGTCATTTTGTTTCGAATTTTGATTTTTTAGCCCTGATGGAAGCGGCATCCCACGCTTTTTTGCGTGGATATAGCGGACAGCAGGAAATAGCTCCAAAAAAATAAATTTTAGTTTGGTACATTTTTTGTAATCTTGCAAAAGTAATTATTCACATGGGATAAAAAAAGTATTTTTATTTGTGTTTTGATTAATTTGATTTATTTTTGCATTTATAAATTATTTGGATATGAAAAAGTTAGTTGTATTTGTTTTGATGTTTATTAGTTCTTTCACTTTTGCACAAAAAGGACCAAAAATTGAGTTTATGGCTAAAGATAATACCATTGATTATGGAAAAGTCAATAAAGATTTAGATACTGGGATTCGTTTTTTTGAGTTCACAAACACTGGTGATGCGCCTTTGTTGATTACAAACGCAAGGTCTAGTTGTGGTTGTACAGTTCCAAAACCACCAACTGATCCTATTTTACCTGGTAAAACTGGAAAAATTGAGGTGAAATACAACATGAATCCTGGAACGATTTCTAAAACGATTACGGTTGAATCAAACGCTGTGAATGTTGAAAATGGTTCTGTGAATTTATTTATTAAAGGGGAGGTTTTTGTGAAAGTGGAAGTTAGTCCGTTAACAAAACCAAAATCTATGATGGATAACTAATTACAAGATGTCTTTGAGTTGAAACTTGAATTTCATTACTTTATTGTTTCTTTCGATAACGATATTGATTGTTCTACCTTCATCGGATTTTAGCAATTCGTTGATTTCTTGGAGCGTATAGTTTTGTACATTTTCTTTATTTATACTAACTACAATGTCGTCTTTGAGTATACCTGCCATTGATGCTGGCGAATTTTTTCTTACGCTTGATATTTTAAAAATAGGTTTTAGATCAAATTTGTATCTAAAATTTGAGACTTTATCGGAATTGATATCAAAATTGATGCTTCCATAGGCTGTATTCTTGAGTTCTTCGGTTCCTTGAATCCATTGTAAACCGTCATGTTGAATTTCAATTCCGCTTTTATTGAAACTAAATGGTAAATCGAAATTACTATTTTTCTTGAAATAGATTTTTTCGCCTTTGTAATCATATACAATCACAAAGCGCTTTAGTATTTCTGAACCTATGGAACCATCACGACCATCTGAAATATTGGAGTTTTTGATTTGTAAAGAATCTGGAAAAGAAACAATTGGATTTTCGAATTCAAATGAATTGAAGTAGACTTTGTTTATTTTGGATCGTTTCCCAAAAATATCACCACTAAAACCATGTCCCAGATAATCATCGATATTTTTTTGGGGAATTTTAATTTTGTTTATTGAATCTCTAAATAACCAAATAGCATCGCTATTTCCTGAATCAATTAGTAAGTTAGCATTTAATTGTTGATTGTCTAGAACTAATTTTGAGGTAATGGATGGTTTAGAGTTTATGATTTCTATTGGTGCTTCAACAAATTTTTGATTGAGTTTTTTTCTGATTTTTAAATCGTTTTTATAAACAAAAATTCGGTTTTTTTGATAGTCTGTTTCTACGAAATAATTTTTAAAAAAACTGCTGCCAATGATTCCGTTTACGGGTATTCCCATGGTGGATGACAAATTGAAGTCCTGATTCAGGACAATGTAAACCACATGATTATCGTCTTCTAAACTTTTGATTGTTAACTTGTTTTTTGATGATTTTAGACCTTCTACATAATTGTTGTTTCCAAAACCTTTGAGTTTTATTTTTTCAACATCTTGAAATACAATTTCTTCTTTATCGTCTAAACTGAATAGAATTGTTTCTTTGACTCCTGTATCTAAAAGAAAATTTAGTTCGATACCATTTACTAAAACGGGTATAAACATTAAATTATTTACAGATTTGAAAGGAATTGAGATTTTGTTTTTATTTGTTTTGAATTGAAATCCTTCTTGTGCACGTGCATTCAAGAAATTTATCAAAACAATAAAAATGAATACTAGTTTTCTGGGCATTAATTTTTTTATAAAAATAGGAAAAAATAATTTATTTTATGCTTTGTTTATCAAGATTAACTTAAAAAATAATTGGCATAACAAGAAATAATTTGCAATTTTGCATCAAAATAAATCACTCATGCCAAAAATTTCAAACAAAGGGCAAAATATGCCAGAATCGCCAATCAGAAAATTGGTTCCATATGCTGATATTGCAAAGAAAAAAGGCAATAAAGTATATCATCTTAATATTGGTCAACCCGATATTAAGTCTCCTGAATGCGCTATGAACGCTGTAAAAAATGCGGACATAAAGGTTCTAGAATACAGTCATTCTGCGGGATTTGAAAGTTACAGAATTAAATTGTCTCAATATTATAAAAACCATGGATTGCCGATTGATGTTGCTGATATTATCATTACAACTGGTGGCTCAGAAGCCTTGCTTTTTGCTATGGGAAGTATAGCAGATCTTGGCGATGAAGTGATTATTCCAGAACCATTTTATGCGAATTACAACGGTTTTTCGACAGCATCTGGAGCAACGGTTATACCAGTTATTTCATCTATAGATACTGGTTTTGCATTGCCACCAATTGCAGATTTTGAAAAATTGATTACACCAAAAACTAAAGCAATCTTGATTTGTAATCCAGGAAATCCAACAGGATATTTATATTCTCACGAAGAAATTACTCAACTTGCAGAGTTGGTCAAAAAGCATGATATTTTTTTGGTTGCAGACGAAGTTTACAGAGAATTTATCTACGATGGAGACAAGCATTTTTCTGTAATGGATATTCCAGGATTGGAGCAACATGCTATTATGATTGACTCGGTATCGAAACGTTACAGTATGTGTGGAGCAAGAATTGGTTGTATTGTTTCAAAAAACAAAGAACTAATGGCAACAGCAATGAAGTTTGCACAAGCCCGTTTGAGCCCACCTACATATGCACAAATTGCAAGTGAAGCCGCTTTAGAAACGCCACAAAGTTATTTTGATGAAGTGATTGATGAATACCGTGAACGCCGTGATGTTTTGATAGAAGAGTTGCGAAAAATTGATGGTGTAGTGGTAGCAAAACCAAAAGGTGCTTTTTATTGTATTGTGCAACTTCCAGTAAAATCTGCCGATGATTTTGCAAAATGGTTACTAGAGAGTTACGATTACAATAAAGAAACTGTTATGGTTGCGCCAGGAGCAGGATTTTATTCTACAAAAGGAGTTGGTCTCAACGAAGTTCGAATTGCCTATGTGCTCAAGAAAGAAGATTTAATTAAATCTGTAGAAATCCTAAAAAATGCGTTGCAAGTTTATAACAGGTTGTAAAACATAAAATTGGTTATATAAAGTCCATTTGCATTAGCAAATGGACTTTTTTTTGAAATAATTTTGATTTTTTCTAACTTTGATCTAAAAACAATTGTTCTCAAAGTTTTTTGACATTACAATCTTTGGCTCAAAAAAACTCATGCGTTAATTGTATTGATGCGCAAAGAGCCAATGAAGTCCTTCAAACTTTTTCCGATTTGCTGTAAAATAGCCTTTTTTCCATATTTCAAGTTTTTAGAACTCCGTAGCGATGCAATTATAAAAAATTTAAAATCTGTAACAAAAATTCTTATTTTTTCGCTGAAATCAAAAAAGTTTAAACGACTTCAATACTAAAAACTATAATTTCAATTATACGTTTTTAATGTTGGAACGAAAATTTGTAGTAAACAACATAAAATCCAGTGGATTAAATTATAAAATCTGATGTTGAAAATAGTTTATCTCTAACCTAAAACATTTATCTTTGCGGCACACAACTAAACAACAAAAATGAGTTCAGAAACTTCAAAACGTTATGCACTTCGTGGCGTTTCCGCTGGTAAAGAAGACGTACATAATGCCATAAAAAACATTAATAAAGGATTATTTCCAAAAGCCTTTTGCAAAATTGTACCAGATTATTTAACCAATGATGATGATTATTGTCTCATAATGCACGCTGATGGAGCAGGAACCAAATCATCATTAGCCTATGCTTATTGGAGAGAAACAGGAGATATTTCTGTTTGGCGAGGCATTGCACAAGACGCATTAATAATGAATATTGATGATTTAATTTGTGTTGGAGCAGTCGACAACATATTGCTTTCTTCAACCATTGGTAGAAATAAAAATCTGATTTCAGGAGAAGTAATCAAGGCAATAATTGAAGGATCAGAAGCCATAATTGAAGATTTAAAATCACATGGAGTAACCATTCATTCCACTGGTGGTGAAACGGCAGATGTGGGCGATTTAGTTCGAACAATAATTGTAGATTCAACCGTTACAGCACGAATGAAACGAAGTGAAATCATCAATAATGCCAATATAAAACCAGGTGATGTAATTGTTGGTTTAGCCTCTTTTGGACAAGCAACCTATGAAAAATCATATAATGGAGGCATGGGAAGTAACGGATTGACATCGGCACGGCATGATGTTTTTGAACATTATTTAGCCACAAAATATCCCGAAAGTTTCGATTCCCAAGTTCCAAAAGATTTGGTCTATTCTGGAAAAATGAAATTGACAGACAAAGTAGAAAATTCGCCAATCGATGCTGGACAATTAGTACTTTCTCCAACCAGAACCTATGCTCCAATCATAAAAAAAATACTAGAAAAATTCACTCCAAGTCAAATTCACGGAATGGTACATTGCAGTGGCGGAGCACAAACAAAAATACTTCATTTTATTGATAACCTGCATATTATAAAAAATAATATGTTCGACATTCCACCATTATTTAAACTAATTCAAGAGCAATCTGGAACCGATTGGAAAGAAATGTATCAAGTTTTTAACTGTGGACATCGAATGGAAATATACGTTCCAGAGGAAATCGCATATGATATTATCGAAATTTCAAAATCTTTCCATGTTGAGGCACAAATAATAGGTAGAGTAGAAGCAAGCGAAACAAAAAAACTAACGATAACCAGCAAATACGGAGTTTTTGAATATTAATTTCAAAATTCAAAAAAACAAATTCAAAAATCAAAAAACAAATTCAAAAAACAAATTCAAGAATCAAATTCAAAAAACAAATTCAAGAATCAAAAATCAAAAATCACATTCAATTTAACCTAAACCTCATTCTCAACCTCACATCTTAAACCTTTTCACATGTACGAACTAATTTTTTGGAACTATCAAGAGGGCATTTATCTCAATCATCATTTGGTTTATGAAGATATTGATGCAGAAAAAATTGTCGAAGGACTCGAAACTCTTCCCATAGAAGTCATATTAAATCGAATACAAAATCAATTTTCAGATTGGGAAAAAATAGATGCGAAAAGTTGGAAAAACACCAATGGAGTAGGAGCATTTCAAATCAGAACCACTTCACAAAGCATAAAAATTGATTGCTATGGCACTCAAGGAAAAACAATGGATAAACTGGTTGATCTCATGACAGAATTCAAATGCCCGCTGTACGACCCACAAATACCAGAGCGTTACGATGAATTTTTAGAGTAGCTATTCCAGCATTTCGTTTCAAGTCCTCGCCAAAACAATCATTTTCAAAGTCAAAAAAGGAACTTCCGTTGGTCGTTCTTTTTCTCCAAGAAAATAAATTGTTTTTCGCTGCGGGCTTTTCACTTCATTCTGGGCTAAAAACCATTATAACAATCATTATTAAAATTAAATTTATAAAATATTACCCATGAAAATTACACCAAAAAACGGAATCGATACCTTGTTATTTGGCATGAAACAACCTGATGTTGTTGCCCTTTATGGAACACCAAACAAACAATTCAAAGACGAAGACAAAAATGTGATTTATGTTTACAACGAACAAAAAATGCGTTTAACCTTTTATCAAGACGAAGATTTACGTTTGGGTTATTTAATTTCATCACATCAAAATTTGACTTTGTTCGATAAAAAGATAATTGACCGAAATGTCGAAGAAGTAAAACTCGAATTACCCAGTTTCAAAACTTGGGAAAAAGAAGATTTTGATTTAGCCGAAAATCATTTCAACGAAGACCATTGGCTTATACTTCAAACAGAATTTGGGAAAATTGCTAACGTTGAATTAGGAGCCATCATAAATTCAAAAGATGAATTTGATTGGAAATTCGGAAAATAGCGTGACTCAAAAATAAAAATAATCTGTCATGATGCTAAACCGAATTCATTTATTTACAATTCAATATTAAATCTGAAGTTTATAAAATCGAAAACACGAGTTTGGTCGTCCTCATAGAATGTTTTTTCTGCCAGTTCTTTTACGTCACTCGTTGGCAAATAGGCAATGACACTTCCGTTATTTCTGTTGATAGTTTGTCCTAGTTCGGTTAGTTGATAAACATCAAGGTTGATTTGTAAAGTGCAACTGTGGCTGAAAATGTAATTATCAAAAGCATCATGATATCTTATGGTGTTATTCATTATGTGAAGATCTACACAAGCATTGTTTTTGTTATTAGTGATGGTAATATAATCGCTAAATTTTGATATTGTTATTTCATCGATAGTCTTTGTCATGGAAAGGTAGGTTTTTGCTTTTGAATTTTACAATTTATCTAAATAAAGGTTGAACAGACATTTCATTTTTTTCTATCAAAGATAGCAAATCCAATTTCTCTTTGCCAACAAAACTAAAACATTCTATTTTCTTTTAAAAAATACAAGATTTTAAATCCTTGAAATTTTTCATGTGTAATAGTAGTATTCATGTAATAATCTGACTTTAGGTATTCTATAAAATCTCGATCTAAAGGATATTGTATATCAAGGTCGAAATGTGATTTTAAATTTGCTAAATTTTTGGTGTTAGGATTTTCAATAAAGATACTAAAAGCATATAGTAAATTTAATTTTAATAAAGTAAAATCATAATCTACATCTTCTAAATTAGGATTTATTTTTTTCTTATTAGAACCAAAATAGGGTGCTAATTCATTTATTATTAATTTATAATTTGATTTATAAAATCTAACTTTGTTTTTTTTGTAACTAAATCCTAATTTTTTAAGATTATTTTTCGAATATTTTTGTTCTAATTTTTCATACTCTAGTTCAGCCTCATCATACCGTTTTAATTTAATTAATGATTCTGCTTTTATATCTTCATTCAAACTAATAAGTCGAAGTTTCGGATTATTAGTTATCAAATCTATTATGTTTTTATAATTCTTATTTTGCAATTCTAATTCAATTTTAAAATTAAGCAATGGCTCATTATACTGATTTTTGTTTTCTTCAAGTGCTTTATCAAAAAATGATAAACTTTCTATGTTTTCGGAATTCATTGTCAAGATTGACAATGCTTTACAAAAATTTTCTTCCCAAGGTATTTTTTTCTTATCATCTATATAGTCTTTACTAAAATGTGTAAAACCCAATAAATTTAGTTTTTTATTGGTACCTGGGGTTATACCGTTTTTCAACAATGGCTCAGTAAAGTAGCCTAAATAGGTCCGGTAAGCATAACCGTATATATTATTTTCTCTATTTCTATTTCTTTTACTTAAAATATATGGTGTATCTAAAACCAAAGAGTCCATACGATCTCTATCGCCATTTGGATTTTGTGCTAAAATATTTTCAAAGTCAATTCTATATTTTTTGTTTTCATATTCAATATCCATATGAATGAGATTTTGTTTATTTGAACTACCGTTTTGGGCAGGGATATAAAACCCATCATTTTTAAAAAAAGAACTACTATTTCCTTTTTCTAAAGAATCTTTGGAATAAACTTGGATAGATAATTTTTTTATATTTATTATTTTTTTAGAACCATCATAAAAATTTGTAATATATAAACCGCCACCACCGCCAGGTTGTGCAAAACAACTAATTGCAAAAAAATAAAATATAAAAATTATTAATTTCATGGTATTATATTTTACTAATTATTGTTTTTATTTGCGCTATGAGTTCAGTTATTTTAGGATTCATATCCTTCGTTGATGAGTTACCTCTTGGGTAAGATTTAATTAATTTTTGTTGTATTCTGGGAATATGAAAATGTCCAGTTGGTAAACTAGGTTTAGTATCTTTTATTAATTTTGCAACCCTGTAAAAGATTTCATTTGATAAATAATTTGATTCTGAACCTTTAATTAATTTTATTTTTTAACGTCGTCTTCTTTTCTGTAAGCAATACAATCTTCTGGGAAATTATTGACTTCAAAACTGCCTAATATTTTTTGTTTGTTTGTTTTTGTTATGTATTTTAAAAAATCAATTATAAAATCGCCTTTTTTAAAATTA
>JANPDC010000060.1:0-12150 GCA_031431275.1 Bacteroidota bacterium | reverse complement strand
GAAAAATAATGAGAAAGCAAAAACATACAGGTGTCTGAACACTAAAGTTTTTGCTTTTGTTGTCAAAATATAAATAGGATAGAAAAGTAAAAACATCCCAAGAAACAATGCTGTATTGAACAGAATAGGCTCTTTTGGGTTATAAGTCAACCAATTTTCGACTTGTGCCGTTGTGATTTGCGGAAAGGTATTGTAGAACCAATTTTGGATTTCAGAAAGGTCAATCACGTGATAGTATTATTTTTTAGTTTGAAAATTTTCTAATGATTTTGCAATTGCTCCATACAACAAATCGCCTTGTTGCTCGTAGCCTTTTTTAGAATAATGCACCTTGTCATTTGCCATTAATCCATTGTTATAATTTTGTTCTACGCCAAATAACCCCCCGAATTGAGCATATAAATCCCAAATAGTGTAATTATTTGCAACACCATAATTAATCATTTTTGCAGCATAATCAGCAACAAAAATATTTTCGAATTTTTGTTTGAATAACGATGGAGGAGGAGTAGAAATCAAAAATTCAGCAGTTGGAACTTGCACTTTTACATTTTTTAGAAATAAATCCAACTGAACCATAAATTCCTCTGTCTTAATGGATCCAAAAGATTCGTTTGTTCCTAATGAAATGACAATCAAATCTGGATTCAAGGCTTTGAGTTGTTCAAAAAACATGGGATATTTGTTGTAATCCGAAAACTTGGCGCCGTTCACTCCAATATTATGATACAAAATTCCTGAATTTCCATTTTCTAAAATAATTCCGTTGAGGTTGAATTCAGTTTCATTTTTAGTAGAAAAAATATCAATTTTATTTTGAGGGGTTTCAAAAGAATAATACTTGCAATTGTTGTCAGAAAGCAGTTGTAATGGAACAAATTCTGTTGTTTCAACTGTTTTTGAAATAGTTTCGTCATTAGGAATTTTTAAAACTCTTCCTTTTCGAATTTTATTTGATTTCAATCGATTGGCTCTTTTGAGTTCCAAAACCGAAATGTGGTATTCGTTTGCAATTTCTAAAATAGATTCCTTTCTTTTGACCTGATGGGTTATAATTTTTGGAATTGTAATTTCTTTAGAAATTTTGTTTTCTTGAACAGAAATATCAAAATTTCGAATGTTATTTGGAGTAATTATTTTTATGGTTTTAAAAAAATTACCTTCTTCTTTTGAGGATAATTCAATGTCAAATTCCTTGGATTTAGCTACCAGAGCGATGCCACTCAATCCAACTTTATATTGGGTCACTGGATAAATATTTCTATAACTATCCCAATTTTGTTTTGAGGAAAAACGAATATCCCAACTTCCGTTTGTATGTGCTAACGAATGCGGAAAAACCAACCCACGACCTGCATTTCCAAAATTCAATTGAAACAGTTTTCGGGTTTTGTCCGTCATTAAATCGGCTTGAATGTGCGAATCGCCAATATGCACGATATTGATTTTTCCTATTTTAGTTTTTTGTAATTCCGAAAGTTTAGTTAAAAAATTAGTAATTCCATTAGAATTTTGAACCGTGTTTTCTGGAATTATAATCGTTTTTTTGAGTGCAACAGAATCTACTTCAAACGAAATTGAATCTTGAACTTGTGCTTTCATAGTGAAACCTAAAATTAAAAATAAAACTACAAAAAAGATTTTGTTACTCATTTGGATTTTCGGAATTTGAAGTACTGATTTCTATATTTGGAATTCCAATAGAATCAACTTTTCTGTTTTTGCGCAAAACTTTGTATTGCTCATAACCCGCATTTATTTTATCGTATACTAGTTTAGCCACTTTTTTTGCACCACGTTGATTAAAATGTGTGTAGTCTTTGTTAGCCAAACTTGGGTCTTCTTCCACCCATTTTGTCATTGATCCATCGCCACCCATGAGCGTGTATAAATTCACAAAACCCGATTGAGTTTTGAGTGCATAACTTTTTTGAGAGTTACTCAAGGGAACTACTGCAGAGTCTGTTTTCATTTCTAAATCGTATTTAGTAGATTTATCAGCAGTTGAAATAATCAAAATTGGAACGCCAGGAAAACTAAGTTTCAAACGGTTTACGGTTTTTGTCATGTTTTTGTCATACCAAGAAAAATCTAATGTTCCATATCCCAAAACATTGGTTCCATAATGCAAAACAATCATGTCGTAATTGAGTTTTTTCTGAAAGGCTTGCATTAGATCAATATCGAATTTAGAAATTGGCATTCCAGAATTTCCTCTTTGTGAGAAATTATCAACATGAACACCTTTGCCATCATCGAAATTAAAACCATAAATAGGCACTCTTCGAGCATTTTTAAAATCTACTTTTAGGTTTTTTAAATTGTAAGGCGCAAGTGTTATTGTATTTAATAAATTATCCGCAGTAAGTTTTTTATGTAAAGTGTCATTACCAATTTTATAATCAATTTGACCATTTTGATTATCAGAACTTCCAAAAAACAACGTTGGATTGTTGAGTTGCGAAATATTTTTTAGATTACTCGCTTTGAATCGAATCCATGATTTATTGATAGTATCTTTTGCGAAAAAAACATGACCATTTACGCCAAAAGAACGAATTGGTGTTTTTACATTCAAATACGATTGTGTCTTCCAATTTTCTGAATATTGATGCGTTATTGAACCTCGTGAAGATGCAGATTCTGAAGTTATGGAAACAAAACCAACGCCTTCACCACCAAAACGATTCTGGTATTCGTTTCGTAAATCTTGAACAATCAAATCGCCATCAGTCATAGAATCACCAAAATAAGCAATTCGAACATTTCCTGTTTTTGAAGTTTCTAGTTGAAATAAATTTTCATAAAACGGAATCAAATATTGATAACCGCTGTAGTTTTCAAAAGTTTCTTCGGGAAACGTAACACCATTATTTTCAAAAAACGAAATGGGTTGATTGGCTAAAGAATCGCCTTCGACAGCCAAATTAGTCGAATCTTTTTCTTTTAAAGCATCAATCATCATGCTATCAATAAGAATATTTTTGGTAGTTCCTGCTTTTTCTGAAAAGATTTTTTTAGGTAAAAAATCTTTGATACCAATAAAGAAAAATGCGGATAAAAAAACAATCAGAAAAGATTGTAAAAAATAGGGTTTTGTTGTGTTCACTCTTTCTTTGAGTTATGAATTATGAGTTATGAATTTTTTGATGTTATTATGATGCTTCGAATTATTTTTAAAATTTCAATAGCATCATCATTCATGCTTTTAAATTCGATTTCAGAAATAAAATTTGTCTCTTTCATTAGTTCCAACCAATATATGGTTTCATCGCATTCTTTTTGTGAAATTGATAATTTATGAATAAAATCTGCTCTACTTTGATCATTTATTGCTTCTCTAACATTTGCACCAACCGAAGTTCCTGATCTAAGAAATTGTTTACTCATTATAAATTCTTTTCTATCGGAAACTAAAATTTTATAAAGATTTACAACTCTAATTGCAAAAGTAAAAGTCTTTGTTTTTATAATGCTTTCACTCATAATTCATAACTCATAACTACTAATTTTTACATACGATTTGGAACAGAAATTCCTAACAAGCCAAAACTCGATGCCACAATTTCTGAAACTTTTTTAGAAAGTTGTACTCTAAAAATTTTCTTGGTCTCGTTTTCTTCGCCTAAAATCGAAACGGTTTGATAAAAAGAATTGTATTCTTTAACTAAATCATAAGTATAATTCGCAATCAAAGCTGGACTGTGATTTTGCGCTGCATTCTGAATAATTTCTGGATACAATTCCATTTGTTTGATTAATTCTTTCTCTTTCTCATGTAACGCTAAAGTTGTCGTTTTATTAGAGAAATCGAAATTAGATTTACGAATAATAGATTGAATTCTCGCAAAGGTATATTGAATGAAGGGGCCAGTGTTTCCGGTAAAATCCACAGACTCTTCAGGATTGAATAAAATTCGTTTTTTTGGATCGACTTTCAAAATGTAATATTTCAAAGCACCCATTCCAATAGTGTTGTATAATTTTGATTTTTCCTCATCAGAATAGCCTTCGAGTTTGCCTAAATCTTCTGAAAGTTTTTGAGCCGTTTCGGTCATTTCTTGCATCAAATCATCAGCATCTACAACAGTTCCTTCACGCGATTTCATTTTTCCAGAAGGCAAATCTACCATTCCATATGACAAATGAAACAAGTTTTGAGCCCAATCGAAACCAAGTTTTTTTAGAATCAAAAACAACACCTTGAAATGATAATCCTGCTCGTTACCAACGGTATAAACCATACCACCAACATCAGGAAAATCTTTAATTCGCTGAATTGCTGTGCCAATATCTTGCGTCATGTACACTGATGTTCCATCGGATCGTAACACAATTTTTCTATCTAAACCGTCTTCGGTTAAATCTATCCAAACTGAACCGTCGGGATCTTTCTCGAAAACGCCTTTTTCCAAACCAATTTGAATAATATCTTTTCCTAATAAATAGGTATCACTTTCGTAGAAATACGAATCGAAATCCACGCCCAAACTTTTGTATGTCTGGGCAAAACCATCATAAACCCATTGGTTCATGGTTTTCCAAAGTTGAATTACTTCTGGTTTTCCTGCTTCCCAATCCAAGAGCATTTGTTGTGCTTCAAGAATAATTGGAGCTATTTTTTTTGCTTCGTCTTCAGTTTTTCCTTGTGAAATTAAATCAGCAATTTCTACTTTGTACAAAGAATCAAACTTCACATAATAATTTCCAACTAATTTATCCCCTTTTAAACCTGTTGATTCTGGCGTTTCAACGTTTCCATAAAGTTTCCAAGCCAACATCGATTTACAAATATGAATTCCTCGATCGTTAATGATTTGTGTTTTATACACTTTTTTTCCAGAGGCTTTAATGATTTCTGCCACCGAATACCCCAATAAATTATTTCGAACATGACCCAAATGCAAAGGTTTGTTTGTGTTTGGCGATGAATATTCCACCATAACTGCTTTTGAATCTTGTGAAGGCGTTATAAATCCAAAAGTCGGATTGTCTTTTATTCCATTAAAAAAATCAACATAATACGCATCTGAAATCACAATATTCAAAAAACCAGAAACCACATTAAATTTTGAAACTTCGGTAACATTGTCCACTAAATATTGACCAATTTTGTTTCCCAATTCCACAGGATTGCTTTTTATTTGCTTCAATAACGGAAAAATCACCATAGTTACATCGCCCTCGAATTCCTTGCGAGTCGATTGAAATTCAATTTTCTCGACAGTAACATCGAACAGTTTTTGAATTGCAGAAGAAATTTGCGGCGAAAGAAGGGCAATTAATGACATTTTCTTGTTTTTAAAATCGTGCAAATATAGTCCAAATTCCTCTAAAAAAGGGCTTATAAAATTATTTTTTTTGAAGCTATTTCCCGCTATCATTCCAAAAGTTTTTTTAGTTATCAAACCCTTTGAATGAGGGTTTTTAGATAACTAAAAAAACGTTTTTCCCTTCTATCGGGGCTAGTGAATTTAGTTTAATTTTAACTAGTTTCTAAATTCATTTTTCTAAATTTGAAAATCTAAAATAAAAAAATGAAAACAAACCTCACAACACTACTTCTTTTATTCATCGGATTAAATTCCTTTTCACAAGAAAATTTAACGTATCAAAAACCATCTAAAGAAATATTAGACTTAGTTGATTTTGAGCGTGCTCCAACGGTTTCAATGGACACAAAAAAAGAATATATGCTGCTCATTTATCGAAGTACGTATAAAAATTTAGACGATTTGAATCAAGAAGAATTACGATTGGGTGGTTTGAGAATCAATCCTATAACTAATATTTCAAGTGCTGTTACCTACAGCAACAATTTGAAAATTAGAAAAATCGCAGGAAAAGATGAAATTCAAGTTATTGGTTTGCCTCAAAACCCCAAAATTAGTGGACTATCGTGGTCGCCAAATGACAAGAAAATTGCTTTTACAAACACAGTTGCCACTGGAGTTGAACTATGGATTATTGACGTTGCTACTGCTAAAGCAACTAAATTGACAGAGGCAAATTTGAATTCAAATCTGGGAACAGCCTTTAGTTGGTATGCGGATAATAGTAGTTTATTGGTAAAAATGCTACCAAAAAATCGTGCAAAACTAATCGATTCAAAAAAAGAATTACCACTTGGACCAATAGTTTCAGTATCGGGCGGAGTAAAATCGCAAAATCGAACCTATCCTGATATGCTCAAAAACAAAATAGACGAGACAAATTTTGAGAACATCATGACATCAGAATTGTTCACAGTTACAATAAATGGAGTTTCAACGTTATATAAATCGGCTGATATGTATTCAAGTCAAAGTTTTTCGCCAGACGGGAAATATATTATGTTGACTACAATTCAAAAACCTTTCTCATATATCGTACCCCTAAATCGTTTTCCGTCAACATCAAAGGTCTACGATTTGAGTGGCAAATCTATTAAAACCGTGAATGAAGTTCCTTTAACAGAAGTTATGCCAAAGGGTTTTATGGCGGTACAAAAGGGAAAACGAAACATGAGTTGGCGAAATGACAAACCAGCAACTTTGTTTTTTGTAGAAGCATTAGATGGAGGCGATCCAGCAACAAAAGTAGATTTTCGTGATGAGATTTTTCTTTGGAACGCGCCATTTGACTCTAATCCAACAAGTTTTTCAAAAACAGCACAACGTTTTAGCGGAATGATTTGGGGCAATGAAACTTCATCGATATTGTTCGAAGAATGGTATGACACTCGAAATGAAAAAGCATTCATGATCAATCCTTCAAATGTTTCAGAAAAGCCAAAACTAATTTGGGATCGTAATTCACAAGATCAATATGCTGATCCAGGAAGTTTTGAAACCAAGAAAAACGAATTTGGAAAACAAGTATTAGCAATTGAAAATTCAACTGCATTTTTGATTGGTAATGGATATACAAAAACAGGTCAATTTCCGTTTATTGATGAATTTGATTTAAAAACATTAAAATCAAAACGGGTGTATACTTCTTCTTACACAGATAAAAAAGAGGATTTGTTATCTATTGAAGATTTTAAAAAGGGAGAAGTTTTGGTTTCAATTCAATCCAAAACAGAATATCCAAATTATTATTTTAGAAATATAAAATCTAAAGCTGGACTAACATCAATTACAAGTTTCAAAAATCCATTCGAAAGTATCAAAAATGTATCTAAAGAAGTTATAAAATACAAGCGAAAAGATGGTGTTGATTTATCAGGAACTCTTTATTTACCTGCTAATTATGACAAAACTAAAAAAGATAAATTACCTTTATTGATTTGGGCTTATCCAGCTGAATTTAAAGATAAAAATAGTGCAGGGCAAAATACGCAAAATCCAAATGAGTTTACTTTTCCATATTACGGATCATTTGTGTACTGGGCTACAAAAGGTTATGCAGTTCTCGATGATGCTGCCTTTCCTATTATTGGAGAAGGAACCATTGAGCCAAATGATACTTTTGTTTCTCAATTAGTAGATAATGCTGAGGCTGCTATCAAGGCTGTTGATGATTTAGGATATATAAATCCGAAGAAAGTGGCTGTTGGAGGACACTCTTATGGAGCTTTTATGACAGCAAATTTACTCACACATTCAAAACTTTTTGCTTGTGGAATAGCTAGAAGTGGTTCCTATAATAGAACATTAACGCCATTTGGCTTTCAAAGTGAGCAACGCAATTATTGGGAAGTTCCAGCGTTATACAATGATATGTCTCCTTTTGCAACAGCAGATAAAATGAAAACACCGTTGTTGTTGGTTCATGGAGAAGCAGATAATAATCCGGGTACATTTACCTTGCAGACAGAACGTTACTTTCAGGCTTTGAAAGGGTTGGGAGCACCTGCAAGAATGTTGATTTTGCCAAAAGAAGCACATAGTTATGTAGCAAAAGAAAATATTTTGCATTTACTTTGGGAACAAGATCAGTTTTTAGAGAAACATTTGAAGAACTAAATTTTTTTTCAAATTTTCACAAAACCCCTAAGATCTTTTAAATTTTAGGGGTTTTTGTTTTTAACGTAAACTAGGTTTAAATTGTTGATAAATAAATGTGTATTTAATCGATTAATTTGGTTTTTAATCGATTTTTATTTTAAATTTGCACAAATAATTTAAGCAAAATGAAAAGATTCTTAGGTTTATTTTTTCTGCTGGTATCATTTACAGTATTTTCGCAAGTTATTACTGTAAATACAAATACTTATACAGTTCCTCAGTTAGTTAATAATGTTCTAATAAATTCTCCTTGTGTTTCTGCAACGAACATCACAAGTTCCACAGGAACAAATGTTGGAGTCAATGGAATCGGTTATTTTACAAATACAAATCCGAGTTTTCCAATTCAAAGTGGAGTTATTTTAAGCACAGGAAGTGCTATTAATGCACCCGGACCCAACACGACAGTTTTAAGTAATGGTTCGCCTGCATGGTCGGGAGACATACAATTGCAAACCACTCTTGCGGCTTCTGGAATCACAATGGTTTCGACAAATGCAACCGTTTTAGAATTCGATTTCACACCTGTATCTCCAAATTTTAGTTTTGATTTTGTATTTGCTTCAGAAGAATATGGAAATTTTCAATGTCAATTCTCTGATGCTTTCGCTTTTTTATTAACAAATACAGTAACCGGAATAACTACTAATTTAGCAGTTGTTCCAGGAACAAATTCTCCTATATCAGTATTGACCATTAGAGATTTTTTGTATAATTCGAATTGTGCGTCTGCTAATGCGGGATTTTTTGGCAGTTTTAATGGTGGTTCCAATGCTGCTGGATCTGCAACAAATTTCAACGGTCAAACTGTTTTGATGACCGCTGGTGCAACTTTAATTCCAAATACGCTTTATCATATTAAATTAGTCATTGCAGACAGAAATGATTCGCAGTCAGATTCAGCAATTTTTATTTCTTCAACAAGTTTCAATATTGGACAAGAAGTTTTGGGTCCTGATTTGACAGTATCAAACAATACCGCTATTTGTTTTGGTGGTAGTCACACGATTACAACAGGATTGAATCCAGCAGAATATAATTTTGTTTGGACCCAAAACGGTAATCCAATTGCAGGTCAAACGGGACCAACACTAAATGTTATACAACCAGGAACTTATGGCGTAACCTATATCAAAATTCTAAATCCCTGTCAACCGATTACAAATTCGGTGTTAATTGAGTTTTATCCAGAAATTATTACTTCAAATCCGGTTGACTTATATAAATGTAATTCCGGTTCTGCATTCTATACATTTAATTTAGCACAAAACACACCAAAAGTTTTAGTTGGAGTTCCTGCTACATATTTGGTGAGTTATTTTAGTTCTATGTCAAATGCCGTTGCAGGTACTTTGACTTTGCCAAATTCCTATTTGAGTCCCGGTAATGAAACAGTTTATGTTCGAATAACAAACCCAACAACTTTGTGTTATGTCATTAAAACGTTTCAATTGTTGTTAACGCCTCCACCAGTTGCTAATATTCCCTCAAATATTTCGAATTGTGAAACTACACAAGGATCTGGAACTGCAAATTTTAATTTCTTAAATCAAAATTCCAGTATTCTATTGTTGCAATCTTCATCTATCTATACGGTATCATATTATACCAGTCAATCAAATGCAAATTCAGGAACTGCACCATTAGCTTCATCTGGTTTTCTTGGAATAAACGGACAAATAATTTATGCTCGAGTTGAAAATGCAACAGATTCGACTTGTTTTGCAACCACTAGTTTTACTTTGTTTGTGAATCCCAAACCTTTAGTCGATACGCTAACAAATGCAATTGTTTGTATAGATTATACACTTCCTGTTTTAATCAATGGAAATTATTTTACTGGAACTGGTGGAACAGGAACTCCATTATTTGCAGGCAATGTAATTAACACAAATCAAACAATTTATATCTATTCAAACAACGGACTCTGTAATGCTGAATCAAGTTTTGCTGTTATTATTATTGACTTAAATTCGATTACACCACCATCAGCGCCTTATTGCGATAGTTATGTTTTGCCTTTTTCAAGTTATGCTACCTATTATACACAGCCACATATTGGAGGAGTCTTGCAAGCAGGTGGAATTGCGATAAATGGTGGAACAACTCTAACCACAACTCAAACTTTATACTTGTATTACAAATCATTATTGCCGCCTTTTTGCGAAGCACAAACAAGCTTTACGATAACCATAAATAATACGCCAATCATTGCAAATTTACCAAACGTTTTTGCTTGTTCAAGTTATATATTACCTGTTTTATCCGTAGGAAATTATTTTACAGGAATGGGTGGAACAGGTGCAATGCTGGCTTCAAATTCTATTATAACTACTACACAAACGATTTATGTTTTTGCACAAACCGCAACAACTCCAAGTTGTCCAAAAGAAGTTTCGTTTAAAGTTTTTATTGGATTGCCTACAATTCCAAATGTTACAGAATGTGTCAAGTATGTTTTACCGCCACTAGAAATTGGAAGTTATTATACTGCAACGGGCGGACCCACAGGAACTGGAATTCTACTTGCGGTTGGTACAGAAATTACAACTACTCAAACCATATTTGTTTATGCTGTTGGTAGTGATGGATGTGCTGGAAATTCTTCATTCAATGTAAATATTGTTTTGCCATTTATTGCAGCAATTCCAGATGTATTGGTTTGTGGAAGTTATACATTACCCGTTTTAGCAAATGGGAATTATTTTACTGCAACACATTTGCCACTAGGAACAACAACAGGTACGGCATTAAATGCTGGAAGTTCAATAACCACTTCAAAAAAAATATATGTGTATCTAAACAATGGTGGTGGTTGCCAAAACGAAGTTTCATTTAATGTCACAATACTTCCTGCCCCACCAATAAATTCAAGATCAGACGTAGATGTTTATACTTCATATACACTGACACCTTTAACGTCTGGAAACTATTATTCAGCACCAGGTGGACCAAATGGATTGGGAAATTTGATACCAGCGGGAACAGTTTTAACGGCGTCTTCTACATTGATTTATATTTATGCGGCCACAACATCGACTCCACCATGTTTTTTAGAAAACAACTTTACAGTTAGAGTATTTACAAAAACAGCAGATGCACCTGCAAACATTTCAAAATGTGTCAGTTATACATTGCCAGTTTTAACTAATGGAAATTATTATACCGCAACTGGTGGACCAACAGGAATAGGAACTTTAGTTAATCCTGGAACGGTTATCACTGCACCTTCAACTGCCTTGTTTGTATATGTTGCGCCACCTTCAAGAGGACTAACAGAATTAGACGAAAATTCGTTTACAATAACTGTTATACCAAAACCAATCGCAAATAGTGCTCCACTTGCCAATAGAACTGTTTGTGACAATGATGCAGTAAATGATGGGTTGACTTCTTTTGATTTGACAACATTGAACTCATTTATTTTAGGAACACAAATTGCTCCAGAATTTTCTGTGACCTATTACACTTCAGATACCAATGCAATTTTAGGAACAGGAGCCATAACGTCATCAACTTCAACTTCAATTTTTGCTCGTGTTAGCAATTCTTTAGCCCCAACTTGTTTTGATATAATCAATATTGAATTAATCGTAAATAAACTCCCAAACCCAACTCCAACAAAGGGTGTTATTTGTGTTAGCAACACCACAGGTGCAATTTTAAATCCATACACAATCAATAGCAACTTGAGTGCGGCTCTAAATTCATTTGTTTGGACAAATGAAAGCAATGTAGTCGTTGGGAACAATCCGAGTATTACGGTGACAATCCCCGGAAATTATACCATTGTTGCGACAAGTTTAGCGACTGGTTGTCCGTCAAAACCAATAACGGTTGCAGTAGTTCAATCACAGCCAGCGATAACCAGTTTTTCAGTGGGCGATGCTTTTTCAGAAAGTCAAAATATAACGATTCAAGCCACGGGTTCTGGCGGAATTTATGAATATCAAATTGATGAAGGAAACTATCAAGATAGTAATGTTTTTGAAAATATAAGTTTTGGAACTCATACTATTTTGGTTCGTGACAAAAATGGTTGTGGAACTTCGCCACCAATTAATGTTTTGGTTGCAAACTATCCACATTATTTCACTCCCAACAACGACGGATTTAACGATTATTGGAATGTTGTTGGTTTGAAACAACAGCCAAACGC